>NZ_JAQMUE010000074.1 GCF_028330985.1 Roseofilum reptotaenium CS-1145
CTCCAGGACCATCGGAACCGGGTTCACCAAAATTACTTCCAGGATCATCGGAACCGGGTTCACCAAAATTACTTCCAGGACCATCGGAACCGGGTTCACCAAAATTACCTCCAGGATCATCGGAACCGGGTTCACCAAAATTACCTCCAGGACCAAAATTGCCCTCTGCTCCCAAGTCACCTCCAGGGCCAAAATCGCCAAACTGCTCATTCAAAGATACGGAATTCTCTAAACCTTCTCTAGTGGTGTTTAACTGGTCAACATTCTCCCCAAACTCTTGTGGGGCAGAATTAGTGGGGTTGTTCAGGTTACCATCTTGGGGAGGCTGTTCTCCTGTCGGAGGCTGTTCTCCTATCGGAGGCTGTTCTCCTGTCGGAGGCTGTTCTCCTATCGGAGGCTGTTCTCCTATCGGAGGCTGTTCTCCTATCGGAGGTTGTTCTCCTATCGGAGGTTGTTCTCCTATCGGAGGTTGTTCTCCTATCGGAGGTTGTTCTTCTATCGGAGGTTGTTCTCCTGTCGGCGGTTGCTCTCCTGTTGGAGGTTGCTCTCCTGGAGGTTGCTCTCCTGGAGGTTGCTCTCCTGGAGGTTGTTCTGCACTGGGGGGAGGAGTCGGATCGCTGGGAGGGACTTCTGGGGGACTTGTTGTTGGGTCTGTTGTTGGGTTGGTTGCAGTTGTGATGATTTGAATATTCTCTGTATCCTGGGTATGAGGTTCTAGATATTCATTAGTAATACCAATCGTTGATTCTGCCTCCGTGCCTCTGGTAATCGCGCCTGCTGTACCATTGGTGGTGGCATCGCCGACAATAAAAGGGGTGGTGCCATTTCCACCATGGGTAATGGCGATACTTCCACCAATTGTGTCTCCAACGGTGGAAATACTGGCAGTTTCACTATTGCTTGCGCTGAAGGTTCCGGTAACGCGGACAAAACCATCAGCCGTGAGGTCAACATTTCCTCCGCTGGTTAACCCTTCGGTATTGATTGAGGTTACTTCTATATTTTGGGAACTGTTTAAAGTAACATCTCCTCCACTACTGGTAGTGCTAGAAGTATTAATACTGCCCAGGGAGATTGTGCTATCAGCAGTTACATTGACTGTACCACCACTGGTAGTGATATCTCCAGTGGTAATCTGATTGGCGATCGCACTAAACTGACCCCCTTCTGTATTCAGCACTGTATTCACATCGATGTTTGGAGTATCTGCTGCCGTTGCACCACCGAGTAAAATATCTCCTCCGCTGGTACTAATGTTCTGATTAACGGTAATAGAAGAGTTAGTTGATGCAGTGCTATCTTTGAGGGAAACTAAGCCTCCCCCTGTACTCAGTGGAGCATTAATGTTAATGGTGGGAGCATCAAGGGTAAGATTGCCATTATTGGTGGTGATGCTTTCCGCAACATCTATAGAGGTTCCAGCTTCAGCAGAGAGTCCAATAGATTCAAAGGTCATATTAACTGCTGCACTGAAGGTGATATTTTCATTCGCTTGCAAGGTGACGTTGGTTTCTGCACTATTAATAGCACTTACGTTGATTCGGGTAATACTTTCGCTAGGATTCAGGTCAGTATCACTAAATTGATTTACATCTTCTAGGTTACTGGTGTCTCCTCCTTCAGGAACCACGGTAATATTGGTCGGATCAAGCAATAGCGTTCCTATTTTTCCTTGAGGTGCAGTCGTGTCTACTTCTCCTTGGTAACTTAAAAATGATTGACCGGAAACTTCGACAAATCCGCCATTCCCAGAATTTTCTCCTCCTCTGGCACTAATTTGACCTGAAAATTGGGTGGTGTCGTCGCTCCAGATGACAATATTTCCCCCATCTCCATTGAGGAGCGCATCGGCATTGATGATGCTGTTTTCATTCACTAGGGTAAATTCGCTGTTGGGAAGGGGGCCGTTTCCTTGGAATGAACCGCCAATGTTGATGATTCCACCGCCTTGGTTTCCGGAAGCATTAATCTGGGCATCGATGATGCCAACGCGATCGCCTAGAATATTTATATTTCCGCCGGTTATACTAGACGTATCGAGGGTTCCGGAGGCGATCGCTACTCCCGATCTATCTGGAAGCGCGATCCCCGATCCGGTTAACACCACCTGTCCCTGGGAATTAACCGTTAAACTTTTGGCATGATCCAGTTTACTGCTGGTCAACAGTTCAGGAAGTGTTAACGGGGTAATGGCTTGAGAGTTCGTATTTTCCGAGTTCACAGGCAGATCTAAACTTAATAGATGGCCGTCTTGGGAGATCCGCACCGAATTGTGTCCCGGAACCGCAGAGATCGTAATACGTCCCCTTGGTGCGGATAGGGTTCCAAAATTAAGCGTATTACCACCAATTAAACCTAGCGTTTGCTGTTCATTAACTTGTAAATCACCCAGATTAACAATGCTTCCAGGATTTGCCCCCTCAAATTTAAATTCCGCAGGTGTTCCTGTTAAGGTACTCCAATCATTAGAACCCACTATATTAAACCATTGATCGATTCCTAATCCTATTGAAGTTGCTGTAGTCGCATAAAAGTCTGCGGGCACATTTAAACTAGAATTTGGTCCAAATAGAATACCCGCAGGATTGATCAAATAGAGGTTAGCCGTACTATTACTCAGTTGAATTAATCCATTAATCACGGAAGGATCTCCACCAACCACACGACCCAAAATATTTTGGATATCCGGTTGAGCTATAAAGTTAGCAATTTGTCCCTGGGTTAATCCAAATTGTTGGAAACTATGGAAGAGGTTTTGCCCAGCTTGCGTTCCGCCTTGAATATTAAACTGTTGATTATTCCCTGGAGAAACAATAGTCCCTACCCTATCTTGTGCCGGAATAATCGATTGAGCGAAAGCTGGCGAAGCAAATCCACCATTGAAATACATCAGGATACTCGCCACTAGAAAATACACCCACCCATATTTCCCACTAGCTAGACTCTTATTAATAAGTATGTTCATACTTCCCCATTCCCAGCATCATAATTGTTTAAATTAAAATAATCTATCTTTTTCGATGAAAGCAAGAGAGAGTCGATAGAGATTAGTAGACTATTTTCATCTATGATAGCTTTTTTTTGCCTCTGGGATCTTAATAATGATTTAATAATCTTCACATTTTTTTCACACGAGTGAGCTAAAATAGCTAGATAGTACTGATGTTTGAGTTGCGATCGAGCCTGAGCAGAAGGCAATCTCTGATCCATTTCGACTTAGAAGATCACCTTGAATATGCGTCGTCAATTATTTATTTTGACCTATATTATCAGTATTTTAATACTGACTAGAATATCCACTGTTTTAATTGTTAAAATAACATTTTTCAAAATTTTCATGAAACATATATTTTTTAATCGTAATCATAAAAATTTTCCTAAATTTTTCTCCCTGTCCACCCAACTCCGATACAGCCTGATTCTGGTCGGTGTTGTTAGTGTGTTGACTACAGGCAGTATCCTGGGATATTTAAGTCTGAAATCTGAGCTAAAAAAGAATCAAGAGTTACAACAAAAACGTTCAGAATCCGCGGCAAACAAAATCAATAATTACTTAGATAATATCCAAGTTAAATTGAGATTCTTATCGACAATTAGAGGACTGACAAATTTAGACATTAAAGATCAAAGGAATTTGTTAGAAGGATTAATTCGTTATAATAATGCCTATAAATCGGTCGCTATCATTGATCGTCACGGCAAAGTCATCAACTTAGCTTTTCTCAATCCAGAAAAAGAAATAAACCTGGGACAAGATATGAGTAAATCTCCGATTTTTAAGTACTCTTTTAATAAAAAAGATCGGTATATTACTTCTGTTCATATTAATAAAAAGAATGGTCTCCCTCAAACTATCTTATCTGTTCCCATTCGCAATGAGGAAGATCAAATAGATGGTGTGTTGATTGCTGAAATTGACTTAAGTTTTCTGGGATTGATAGTTTCCAATACTACCGTGGGAAAAACGGGTTATACATATGTTTTAGATGAGCGTAATATCATTGTTGCCAAAACAGGAATGATGCCAGAAAAATTTAGATTTCAACACATTTCTAATCCTAATTTGTTAAAATATCTTTTTCCTGAGCAGAAAACTCAACTCAATATTTATTCAGGATTGTACGATCAAAAAGTCTTAGGCGCAACTACTGCTATTCCCAGTATGAAATGGAAGTTAGTTGTTGAGTTACCAGTTAATGAAGCTTATGCACCGATCGCCAGAATGTTATGGATTACCGGTGTATCTTTATTTATTATTACACTTATTTCTATGGCGATTGGATTTTATCGTGCCCATCGCATTCTCTCTCCACTCAAGAATTTGACAGAAGCAGCCCTGGAAATTCGCAAAGGAAATTTTGATACTAAAGTCGAAATTGTAGAATCGGATGAATTAGGGCTTTTAGCTACCACATTTAATCAAATGACAGCTCAAGTAGGAAAGTTATTTAAAGTCTTGGAAGCAGAGAAAACTTTTGTTTCCACTATTCTAGATACCGCTGGATCTTTGGTTATTGTTTTAGATGATCGAGGCAGAATTGTTCGATTTAACCGTGCTTGCGAACAAACCACACTGTATTCCTTTAAAGAAGTTAAGAATTGTTTCTTTTGGGAGATATTCTTAGCAGATGATGATAGACAACAGGCTCAATCGAACTTCAGTCAATTTCAGAACCAGTGTTTTGATGCTCAACGGTCAAATTTACAATTTCCGATTCAATATGAGAGTTCTTGGATAACCAAAGATAAACGCTTACGGCAAATCGCTTGGTCGGATACCGTATTACTTGACGATCGAGGCTATATTCAATACGTGATTAGTACAGGAACCGATATTAGCGATCGCAAAGCCGCAGAAGAAGAACTCAAACAGGCAAAAGAATCCGCAGAAGTCGCACTGAAAAATCTACGAGCCACTCAAAGCCAACTGATTCAAGCTGAAAAAATGTCCGGTTTAGGTCAATTGGTAGCGGGAATTGCTCACGAAATCAATAATCCGATTAATTTTATCCATGGCAATATTTTACCGGCAGAAACTTATGCACAAGATCTATTAAGTTTAATTGAATTGTACCAAAAACATTATCCAGATCCCTCAACTGAAATCACACAATTGATAGAAGAAATAGAATTAGAATTTATATTTCCTGATTTTCGGAAGATTTTATCCTCTATGAAATCAGGCTCGGAACGAATTCGAGAAATTGTTAATTCACTCCGTAATTTTTCTCGTCTAGATGAAGATGGAATTAAGGAAGTTGATGTGCATGAAGGAATTGAGAATAGTTTGTTGATTTTGCAAAACAATCTAAAAGGAAAATTAGAACAAAAAGAAGTAAAGGTGATTAAGAAATATGGAGATCTGCCTAAAATCGAATGTTATCCAGGGCAATTAAATCAGGTTTTTATGAACATTTTAGCCAATGGCATTGATGCTCTAGAAAATTGCCGAACGATCTCCTCTGAGTCTGACGAGGGAAAGTTGCCAACTTTAACTATTAGCACTTCCTTATGCAGTCCAGATCGGGTGATGATTACAATCGCTGATAATGGTCCAGGGATATGTGCTTCCATAAGAGAACAATTGTTTAATCCCTTTTTTACGACTAAACCCGTGGGTCAAGGAACCGGTTTAGGCTTGTCCATTAGTTATCAAATTGTGGTGGAACGACATAGAGGAAGCTTATCTTGTATGTCTGAAGTCGGAGGGGGAGCAGAGTTTCAGATTGCACTTCCGATTTCCCAGGGTGTATCGAGAAAAAATTGACGACTCTCTCAGGAAGCCTCAGTGAAAATACAGCGCTTCGCGCGGTAATGGGTAATGGGAAAACCATTTTTTACGCTATAGAAGAACTAGACTTCATAAAAATGAGGATATTGACAAAGTTAACGATAGAAAAATATCTTTTGAGTTTAACATAGTACTTGAGTTGAATTACAAAAAATTTAAAAAGCTTACATACCAAGCAACCTATTCTGCTTTTCTTAAAGCTAGAGAAGAAAAATCAGCAGAAATCATTTATATTTTCTCAATTTATCATTCGGATTTGTTTAGGTGCTTTGTCGCTTTTTGTAATACTGAACAAGCATTAAAAAGAGCAGCTCAGAAATATATTCAACATCATCCCGATGAGTATTACGATCTCGAAAAAACTAGCGAAGGTGCAATGAGGGGAAGTATAGCTGGAAACTCTTACAGGATAGGGCTTTCAAAGGCGATCGCTCACTTTACTTGATAATTCTGTGAATCCTAGCGCGATCATAAGTGTGTCCCAACTTGGTACTGAACCCATAATTACCCCGCCTATTTGTAACGGATTGCAAACAGCCGTTATCCAGACATACCCAGGTTGACTGTCGTCAAACCTTTATATCCCGACAGGTGTTATCCCTTTTTCCGATATTCTCCAGATGAAATAGAGTTAGCCTTACGCCAAATCTCCTTACCCAGCTCTTTAGCGATCGCCTCCTCATCTCCCTATCCCCCATACTGATAGGTGATAGGTAAGATATTGAAGAGATTAAGGTAAACCAGTTTATGACCACAAAGCGCATTGCGGAAATTCTGCGTCAAGGAAACCCAGACGATCGCCTAACGATCCAAGGATGGGTACAGACGAAACGAGAACTGAAGGCATTTTCGTTTATGGAAGTCAATGATGGTTCCTGTTTGGCGAATTTGCAAGTAGTTCTGGATCAGGAGATGGCTGATTACGATCGGGTGCTGAAGTCTTTGAGTACCGGCGCATCGGTGGAAGTGGAAGGGGTTTTAGTGGCTTCTCCCGCGAAGGGACAACGGGTAGAGCTGAAAGCGGAAACGGTAGTGGTGTATGGGGAAGCAGATGAGAATTATCCCTTACAGAAGAAGCGCCACTCCTTTGAGTTCTTAAGAACGATCGCCCATTGGCGATCGCGAACTAATACGTTAGGGGCGGTTTTCCGCGTCCGTAATGCCTGTGCAGCAGCCGTTCATGAGTTTTTTCAACAACGGGGCTTTTTGTGGATGCACACGCCCATTATCACGGGGAATGATTGTGAAGGTGCGGGTGAATTGTTGGCAGTGACGAGCTTGGATCTGAAAAATGTGCCCCACACGAAAGAGCAAACGGTGGATTATTCCCAAGACTTTTTTGGCAAACCGGCCTATCTTACGGTCAGTGGACAATTGGAAGCTGAAGTGATGGCTATGGCCTTTGGGAATGTGTATACCTTTGGCCCCACGTTTCGGGCGGAGAACTCGAATACCTCGCGCCATTTGGCTGAGTTTTGGATGATTGAACCGGAAATGGCCTTTTGCGATCTAGAGGGCAATATGGATTTAGCCGAACAGTTTTTGCAGTTCGTGTTTAAGTCGGTGTTGGAGAAGTGCCCGGAGGATATGGAGTTTTTTAACCAACGGATTGATAACACGGTGTTGGCGACAGCAGATAATATTATTAACAATCAGTTTGAGCGGGTCACGTATACGGAAGCGATCGCCCTTTTGGAAAAAGCGCCGGATAAGTTTGAGTTTCCCGTAGAGTGGGGATTAGACCTGCAATCGGAACATGAGCGCTATCTTGCCGAGAAATTATTCAAAAAGCCAGTAATTGTCACCGATTATCCCATTGAAATTAAGGCTTTTTATATGCGCGTCGGCGATGATGGTAAAACGGTTCGGGCGATGGATGTCCTTGCACCCAATATTGGCGAGATTATTGGTGGTTCGCAACGGGAAGAGCGCTTAGATATCCTGGAAAATCGGATGCGATCACATGGTATTAATCCAGAAGAGTTATGGTGGTATTTAGATTTGCGCCGCTTTGGCACCGTTCCCCATGCCGGTTTTGGATTAGGCTTTGAACGGTTGGTGCAGTTTATGACGGGAATGGGCAATATTCGGGATGTGATTCCCTTCCCCCGCGCTCCTCTGAGTTTGGACTTTTAAGTCAGGACTTGCCAAACGAGTTGGATTGTTTATGATTGTGGCTAATTGCACTTTGGCAACTTCTATGCTATGAGCAACATTATCCTCCCGTTCCGCGATCGCCAAGATGCGGGTGAACAGTTGGCGATCGCGATTAAACCCGAAATTGAGCAGTGGCAAGCTAACTTGAATCACTCAGGAAGAGTAATTGTTTATGCTCTTCCCAGAGGAGGATTACCCGTAGCTAAACCCATTGCTCAGGCTCTCTACTGTCCCTTAGCTGTAATTGTAGCTAAAAAAATCACCAGTGCTAACAACCAAGAATTAGCTGTAGGTGCGATCACAGCCTGCGGTCAAGTGGTATGGTCCACCTTATCTGAAGAAGAAAGCCAAAGCAGAACGTGGCAAAGTCGGCAAGCCGTTGCCCAGCAAAGGGCCCAAGAACAGTTAGCCACTTTATCTCCCCACTGTCCGACAGTTAATCCTCAAGGGGCGATCGCCATTTTAGTGGATGATGGTATGGCCACGGGGATGACAATGGCTGTAGCAATTTTAGCGACCCGTGCCCGCTGTCCTGCTCAAATTTGGGTGGTAACCCCTGTTGCTCCCGTAGGTTTAGAGCAGCAGTTAGGACACTGGTGCGATCGAATGATGATTTTAGCGACCCCCGATCCCTTTTTAAGTGTAAGTCGGTTTTATACTCAATTTGAACAAGTCGAAATGTCAGAGGCGATCGCCTGTTTGATGACTCAATCTGAATGGTTATAGTGCTATGCGCTGGTAATGGGTATATAGGTAATAGGAATTATGGTTAAATGTCCTCGATGTAAACAGGCGATCGCTTCTGATGCAGTCAGTTGTCCCCACTGTCAGTTTATCCTTAAAGCCCATGGTCATCCGGGTATTCCCCTCCACCGTTCCCAAGGAGAAGGCTATCTTTGCGACACTTGCATCTATCATGCTGATGATACCTGTGATTTTCCTCAACGGCCAACTGCTAAGGATTGCACTTTATACCATAATCAAGAACAACCCCTTGTTCCTGAATCGAGGGGACAGTATAGAGGAGGGAGTTGGCGATGGCGATCGTGGTTTCAAAAAAACTCTATTTGGATTATCCTCTTAGCCCTATTGATTGTCAGCTTATGGCTATCGATTTAATCCCCATTCCTCTCTAGCGTTTTTGGTTATCCAAATCACCAATGATCGCCTTACTTCGTCATTCTTTAACCCATCGATAAAAACGAGAGAGGTGAATAGCCATTTCCATGACTCATCCTAACACATACAGACATAAATCTTTACATCTGTTCACCTTCACTCATTCCAACAAAGTTTCAATCAATGATCCATACAATGGTAAAATTTAGGGGTCTATAGATTGAAGGGAATTGTGTTCATGCACTTCTTCAAAACGATTGCTACCCAAGTAAAAACTTGGTTTCCAGCTCCTGCTGTTCATGCTCATTGTGATGGACCTTGTGGTGTGTATGATCCTGCATCAGCTAGAATTGCGGCTGAAGCAGTTTTATCCATGACCAAGAAAATTCTGGATTTGCAACCTCCAGCCCCTGACGATGCCAAAGCAATGGCAGCGTATAACAATACGCTCTCTCGCTATATTCAAATCAAAGAAGAGCAAGCGCACTTAGCAAAGACAGAACTGTTAGTTTTATGGACAGATTACTTTAAACCCGTTCATTTAGAGCAGTTTCCTGATTTACACACCAAATTTTGGAACATTGCTAAGTTGTGTTCTGCTTGCAAAGTGGAAGTTAGCCTACAACACGCCAATGAGTTAATGGATGCCATCAAAGAGATCCAAGAAATTTTCTGGGCTACCAAAAATCGGACTGATGTTCCTTGGTATAAAGCCAGCTAAACATCCCGTACCTTATTCCCCAATCTCAGCGAAGTAGATTAGGGGAATGGGATTACAGTAGAAATGACGACGTTTAAGGCAATACCTTCGCCAAAACTAAAAATGTCTGGATTGGTAGGTTGGATTTAATGAAGTGAAACCCAACCTACAAGAAAATAGCGAAGGTATTGTTAAAGGAAAAACAGTTTATCCATTACTAATTACCTTTCTGCCACACGAAGCGCTATGCCTCAAATCCGAGACAGTAACCTTGTGGATATATTACTTTGGTTATTGAGGCAGAGGCAGCGTTTTCGTGTTGAAGGCATTTCCATGTTGCCTGTGTTGCAACCGGGAGATGAAGTTTTGGTTGATAGACGGGCATATCGATATGAGCGACCCTCCGTAAACGATGTTGTTGTGATTTGGTCTCCTCAGCAACCCGATTTGCGTCTTATCAAACGGGTCATTTCTATCGATCAAAGTGGAGCTTGTTTTGTACAAGGTGACAATCGATCGTGTAGTACAGATAGTTGGAGTTTTGGATGGGTCGAACCGCAATGTCTTGTTGGTCGGGTCACCAGTCGATTCTTGAACGACTAATCTGAGCCGTTGGGGTTTCAGCAGATCGCCGAGTTTAGGGAATATTCGCTAAAATTGTGCTGATGATGAATTTTTCTTCAAGTTAAATGAATAGTTGTATTTTAATCGCCCAGATTGTCCAAGATCCTCAACTGCGCTATACGCCAGATGAGACAGCAGTAACAGAGATGTTAGTCCAGTTCGCGGCGACGAAGGCAGAAGATCCACCCCATACGTTGAAGGCAGTGGGATGGGGAAACTTAGCAACGGAAATTGCCCAAGGGTATCATCAAGGGGATCGGGTGATTCTTCAGGGTAGCCTGAGAATGAATACGTTCGATCGCCCAGAAGGATTTAAGGAAAAACGGGCAGAGTTGATCGTTTCCCGTATCCATAATGTCCATGGGGAACCCGTAGCAACTCAGCCTTTAGCAACTGTGGGGGCAACTGCCAGCGTCCAGGATAACGTCATTCCTATGTCTACTCCTGCTTCAGCATCTCCTCGTCCCCAACCCACTCCAGCTCCGGTTGCGCCACCCCCTGCGAATATTCAACCCTTGGAAGAAGATGAAATTCCATTTTAGGGAATAGGTAATAGGGAATAGGGAATAGGGAATAGGGAACAAGCGATCTCCGTGTCCCCCTATCCCCCCATTCGCCTATCTCATCACCAGGGATACCTGAAAGACTTGGGCAAAGATCTCTGGGAGGGTTTGGCGGATGTCGGTGAGGGAAATGTGGGGAGCGAATTGCGCTAGAGTCCCGACGGGGCGATCGCCAATTCCACAAGGAACGATCGCCTTAAAGCCTTCGAGATCGGGATTGACGTTGAGGGAGAAGCCATGCATGGTAATCCAACGACTGACCTTAATGCCGATCGCCCCCACTTTATACCCATTGAGCCAAACCCCAGTTAAACCCGGAATGCGATCGGCTCTTAAGCCATAAACCCGAAGCGTCTCAATTAAAACCGTTTCTAGTTGCCGCAGATACCAATGGAGATCCCGTTGATAGTAGGTTAAATTCAAAATTGGATAGCCCACCAATTGACCGGGACAGTGATAGGTGACCTCGCCTCCCCGTTCGACGCGATGGAGTTCTGCTGGGGGGCGATCCGGATCGAATTTGAGAAAGTCTAGGGTGGCTCCTCGTCCCAGAGTATAGACGGGAGGATGTTCGAGCAACATTAACACATCTTCTAACTCAGGATTCTCTCGCCGTTCGGCCACCAGTTCTTGCTGCCATTGCCATGTCCTTTCATAGGGCAGCAGTCCCAGTTGCCAAACCTGACAGCCGCGAGCTGCGATCGCCTCTAATCCCATAATCTATTGCCTATTGCTAGAGTGCTGATCGCCTCTTCCTTCGCACTACTCATCTCAAAAATTGGGTTAATTTTAACATAAGTTTAGAAAAATATCCGGTTAAAACATCAAGAATTGTCAAGGGATGCAACAGATTTTTAATGGTTGTGTTCAGCAGAATACAAAATGCTAGTGTAAACGTATAACTCCAATAGGAAGTCTCTCTTAGCCTCACACTAAGAGTCAGGCTAGCCTAAGAAAATTCGTTTAATGGGAGGAAGCTTATATGAAGCTTGTTATCCAGGGAAAAAACATTGAAATAACAGATGCAATTCGTGAATATGTTCATCAAAAAGTCGAAAAGGCTGTCAGTCATTTTGAGAATCTGACAACAGAGGTTGATGTCAATCTTTCAGTAGCTCGTAATCCCCGGATAAACCCCAAGCAGACGGCTGAAGTGACCATTTATGCTAATGGAACAGTCATTCGGTCAGAGGAGAGCAGTGAAGACCTCTACGCCAGCATAGATTTAGTGGCAGATAAGATTGCTCGACGGCTGCGTAAGTATAAGGAAAAGCGTCACAACAACAAACACAAAACCAAGGGAGAGATTGAACCCCCTGAAATTCTGGAAGACACGGAAGAGATTAGCGATCTACTGGCTAATCGTACTCCGGAACTGCCCGCAGATGTAGTCAGAACCAAGTATTTTGCCATGCCTCCGATGAGTGTGGAAGAAGCTCTTGAACAGTTGCAACTCGTGGGCCATGATTTCTTTATGTTCAGAAATGCACAAACGGGAGAAATCAATGTGATTTATGAGCGCAACCATGGCGGATATGGAGTGCTCATGCCCCGCAATGGCAATGGCCATACTCATGGTCGCAATGGTTCAACCGCTCAAGCGAATGCGCCTGTAAGCTCCAATGCTTAACTGGGATTCATGATTTGGATTACAACGGCCCGATGGCAGAAGAGACGACACGCCTCAAATGCCATCTCGGTTGCCGTTAACCGGTTTGTTGCCAGATTTTAACACTCATGTCTTGGGAACCACTGATTAAAGTTTTCCCATCTGGACTGAAGGCAACAGCGGTTACCGGGCCTTGATGTCCCACTAGGGTATCGATTTCTTCACCGGTCTCTAGTTCCCAGAGTTTAATCGTCTGGTCATGACTACCGCTGACTAGCACTTGCCCCTCTGGGTTAAGACCGACTGCATACACAATACCTTGATGGCCAGAAAAGGTTCGCACTAACCCCCTCGTACTACAATTCCACAGTTTAATGGTGCGATCGCCACATCCACCGGCTAACATTTGAGCATCTGGTGTCAGCGCTACACTATAGAGAGCCATGGTCACTTCGAGAGTCATTTGGGGAGTATCGGCTCCCACTTGCCAAACTTGGATTAAACCGCGATGATCGTTGCGGCCGGCGATCGCCAAAACATCCCCGTCTCTGCTAAACCCTAACGAATCAATCTCATAATCGACATAATAATTCGTGCGGATCAACTCTCCGTGAGCAAAATCCCAAAATCTGAGGGAACTCTTCTCTTCCAAGGGTTCTGAACCCGCGCTCACCAGGGTTTGACCATCGGCACTGATGGCAACCACTGTTGTCCAATCTTCACATTCGAGTTGTTGCAGCAGTTTCCCTGTCGTTAAGTTCCAAATTTCAATTTCTCCGGTCGCTGCGGCTAGGGTTTTCCCATCTCGACTGAGGGCAACGGAACTCACGGATAAATCTTCGGTATCTAAGGATAATCGGGTGATTTCATAGGTGCTTAAATCGACCCCATTCATTTCCTGATAGCCCCCACTAACTAACCGACTACCATCGGAACTGAGGGCTAAACAGGTGACAGCGCTCGATTGAGTGAGGGTTTTCACGCATTGCCAACCTGTTTTACTTTTAACGGACTCTGGGGGAGAAACTCCTGGAGATGAAGCTTTAGGGGTTGCCGGTTGAACCGGTGCAGGGGTTTCCCACTCATCATCCTCTCCCCATTCATCGTCACGGCTCAGATCGGGTTCAAAGTCCATCTGAGATTGAAAGTCATCAAACCCTTGTTTAATCCGACTGACCCATTTTTCAGCACGTTCGGTAAAGCTTTTGACATCAGAAACCGGAGGGTCTGCGTCGATAGTCGGGGGTTCGGGCGATCGCTCTAAACGGTTTTGTACCTGGAGTAGTAGCTCAGTTTGTTGATTGAGTTGACTTTGGAGTTGGGAAAGAGTAGTTTCGGTATCAGCTTCTGGGGCTGTGGTTTGGCTCGGTAAGCGCCCAATTTCGGCTGAAAGTTGGTCGAGTTGGGTTTGCAGTTGGCTTAATTTGGGGAGAACGTCGCCAGAAGTTTGGGGAACGGGTAAAGATTGTAACTGTTCGTTGACGTGAACAATGGAGTTAAGTAACTCAGTTGATTGGGAACCGAGTCGTTCTAAGGTGCTTTCCAGGCTTTGCAGTTGGCTGGATGCGGTGTTTAATTGGCTTAGATCCAGGCGATCGATTTGTGCTTGTAAGGCTTCTTTCCAGGTGCTGAGACTGTCCTGAAATTCACTAAAACTTTGATCCAGATGCTCTTGAAGTCTGCTATATTGACCGCGCAGTTCAGCTAGATCGCCGTCTACGTCTTGCTTAAGGGTTTTGACTTCCCCAGAGACTTCGGTTAATTGAGATTCTAGGGTTTGAAGTCTCTCTTCTGTGGGGAGGCGATCGAGCCGTTGTAGAATCTGGGCTAAGGATTCGAGAACATAATTAGATTGATTGCGAAGTTGGGCTAACTCTTCTTCCATAATCTTAAAATCTAGGGTTTCTAAAACCGATAAACGGTTCGTTAAGTTAGTTTCAACTCTACTTAGCCCTTGTTCCCACTGTCGAGGGTTGATTTCACTCCCTAGAGAAAGTAGCACTGCGCGTAAAGATTCAATCTCTTCAGACAGGGTAGCTTGCAGTTGCGGCAGATCCGTTTGTCGATCCTGCTGATACTGTGCAGCTAAACGTTGACGGTTAATTAGATTCAGAAACAGAGACAAAGACATCGGAGTGGCGACAAAAACCACTTTTTCCAGAAGCATAGCAAACCCAGCACCCACCACTGAGGCGACAATAGACACAGATTCAGCAATTTCCGTCCAATGGCGGTTGTCCACCGTTGGCTTGTTGTTCGACATGGCAAGATCCCCATTCCTGGATCTAGTGTAGTATGCATTGCTGAATCACTTAAATTGCCATGGATGTTCTCAGACAGGAAAAACCGTCGCGATCTCCAATCCTGTAAGAGTTCTAAAATTTAGTCAAGACAAGGGTTGTCTCAGAGTGACAAAAAATAGTGCAGTGTAAAGTGTATAGATTTCTTAATTATTGATCAGAGAAAAATAGATTATCATGTGATATCTTTGCTTCGAGTGTGCTGTAAGACTCTCATTCAATTACACAGTACAACTTCTGTCTACACGAAAATTTATTGAAATATAACCAACTATGAAAGTTATCAGCCAAGCTGACTTCCTCCATGAAACAGAACGAGTGCGAGCTGCTCTACCAGCAGGGTTTGATGGAACGGGAATCCGCATTGGAGTCATTAGCGATAGTTATAACGCGAAGGGTGGAGCAGGCGCAGATATTGCATCAGGAGATCTGCCTCCAGCTAATCGGATTCAGGTACTGTCTGACGATCCTAGTGGAGAGGATGAAGGTCGTGCGATGATGCAACTCATTCACGGTTTAGCCCCCGGAGCGACTTTACTTTTTGCATCTGCTGGAGCAAACGAAGACACGATGGCACAAGCGATTCGTGACTTGGCAGATCCAGCAAAGGGCAATGCACAGATCATCGTTGACGATATTGGTTTTCCTACAGAACCGTTTTTTCAAGATGGGGTACTTAGCCGAGCGGTTGATGAAGTCGTCACACAGCGGGGCGTTCCCTACTTTTCTGCGGCAGGTAATGCAGGCAATCAAGCTTATGAATCAACAAATTTTGCTGGAGCCAACGATCCTTTAGAAGCCAATGTTTTGTTTCATGACTTCGATCCTGGAGCAGGAGTCGATACTAGACAACGATTTAGTCTTGGTGCTGGGTCTAAAATAGACTTAACTCTTCAGTGGAATGACCCTTTTTATACAAATAGTGGTGTAGATACGAACTTAGACATTCAACTACTTGAAGCCAATACTAACACTGTTGTCGCATCTGGAACTGAGAACAATCTCCAGTCTCAACAACCCTTGGAAACATTGACGTTTACCAATCCAACTGGTCAAACCCAGGAGTACGATCTGGCGATTAAATTGGTGACGGGGCCGCAACCTGGGCGGATAAAATATGTCAACGAAGGGGTTTTCGGAGGCATGGAAAAATTAGAATTTGACACCAAGAGTCCAGCCATCTACGGCCATCCCGCAGCCACTCAGGGGCGAGGAGTTGGAGCGGTTAATTACTTCGATCAAACCAAGGGAGCAAATTTTTCATCGTTTGGGCCGGTAACGATTCTCTTTAACCCGGATGGAACTCTAAAAGCGACACCAGAAATCCGCAATGGAGTTGATTTTGCTGCCCTTCAGAATACAGATACGACCTTTTTTGGTGCTGATGTTGATGGAAATACCTTTCCTAATTTTGCTGGAACTTCGGCGGCGGCTCCTCATGCTGCTGCGATCGCAGCATTAATTAAACAAGCTAACCCCAATTTTACCCCTCAACAAATTTACGCGCGTTTAGAGTCTACAGCGAAAGATATTGGCGCACCAGGAAAAGATACAAAAACAGGGATTGGGTTAATTAATGCCTATGATGCTGTCTTCGGCGCGATCAAAGCCGCCTCGCTACCATTTACCGATAATTTTGAAGATGGCGACCTACCCCTAGCTTACGAAACTCAAACGAACGGGCCGGGACGGATTCAAGTGACTGGTGATAAAAATCCTCTAGGCACCCGTCATTTAGTTCTAGAAAGCCTGAAGGTTAAATTTACGGATGAAGAACCTGTTTCTCCTCTGAATGAAGTTATTTTGCACGTTGATGCCAACAATTACACTGGAGTTCAACTGAGTTTCGATCAACGGGAATTTGGAGATATAGATGAACCTATGCCGTCCCAGTTTGTGGGTTCTAACAATTCTGATGGAGTAGCATTAAGTGTCGATGGGAACAACTGGTTTCGGTTATTCGATCTCACTGGCTCTCAATCGACTGAGCAGTATCAAACTAAGAGCATCAACTTGAGTGATTTTGCTCAATCTAATGGTCTCAGCTTGGGAGCAGATGTCCGGATTAAATTCCAACAATTTGGGCAATTGGTCAATAAAGAGATTGAAAATATAGGGTTTGCCTTTGATAATATTCAAGTCACGGGCACTAGAGTGTCGCCCCCTCCTTCAGCCAGCCCAGCTCCTTTTGTAGAACCAACAGCACCAGCATCTACTTCAACCCCAACTTCTACTCCAACCTCCACACCTACTCCCTCAAATCAACCCACTGCGGGTAATGAAATCCTGTTTGGTACTAACAATAATGATCTGATTAATGGACTCGCTGGAAATGATAATATTTCTGGTTTGCCTGGACTAGATACACTCTTTGGAGGTTTAGGGAATGATGGAATTAATGGGAATCAAGGCAATGATATTATTAATGGCAATCAAGGCAACGATCTGATTTATGGCGGACAACAAGATGATTTGCTCTATGGCGGACAAGGTAATGATATTCTGATTGGGGGATTCGGAAATGATACTCTCAGCGGCGATCTTGGGATAGATATTCTCTTTGGGGGGTCGGGACAAGATTTATTTCTTCTACGTACTGATATACCAGTATCTACTCTAGTAGATGCAGACGCGATCGCTGATTTTGAAGTGGGTACAGATACCATTGGACTCAGTGGAGGCGTGTCTGCTGCTGACCTGATTCTAGAAAATATTGCTGGTAATACTTTGATCCGCGTTGCTCCCTCGAATCAAATCTTAGGTCTGGTTATCAATGTAACGCCGGAACTGCTCAATGGTAGTTTTGTTTCTGTTTAAAAAATTGGGATATCCAACTGATCGTTTTTAATCAGGACTTACGCATTACATCTATTCAGTAGGGTGTATTAGCGAAGTGTAACGCACCAATTCCCTATATATGGATTCGTTGCGCAAGTCCTATTAATGAAGTGTAATGGAGAATGATCCAATGGATACCCTAAGAAACTATCACGAACTGGTGCGTAATCTGCTCCTCAAATATGGGCAATATAAACCGTCTAATGGGGAAATTGAACCGGAGGTTATCCTGGATTTAGAGCGCGATCGCTATGAATTAATGCATGTGGGTTGGGATAACCAACGGCGCGTCCATGGTTCGGTAATTCATATTGATATTATTGAGGGCAAAATCTGGATTCAACACGACGGAACTAATATTTCTGTAAAGGATTCTAGGGATACGGATACTTAAAAAACATCAGAGACAATGACGGGTTGGTTGGGTTCAGCGTATAATCGCATATCTACACCAAACAACTAATCCATTCTCTCCGATCAAATGGAAGCGAGCATGGGTTTGGGGAGAGTGGCAATGAGATCTTGAAGTTCGTTATCCATAGGAATCTCATCTGAATTAGGTAAATCTTTTGCTGAGGGGTAGTAATCGCTAGGATAGTATTCGATTTGCATAAGTTTACGAGGAGTTTCTCTTTACTTTATAACACTTTTTTGGGGTGAACTACACTCTAAAAGATTACCCCAAATGCTATCAAGGTAGTAGGGCAAGCCAGGATAACATTACCTTAAGTATGAGCGATCGCCTATAATTGATCCAGAGCGTTCTGAGGAAGAGCGATGACAGCAATTTTGCCCATAGCAACCCCCCCTGAAATTATCCATCTTTCGGGTATCAGTTGGAAAACCTACGAAAATCTTCTTGAAGAACTGCAAGATCGCCGTTTACGTTTAACCTACTATCGTGGAAATTTAGAAATCTTGTCACCTTCACCAGAACACGAACTTCATAAAAAAGTAATGGGGCGTTTTGTCGAGACGCTTGCAGAAGAATTAGAAATAAATATTTATCCCCTTGGCTCGACTACATACAAGCATCCAGAGTTAAGCGGGGCAGAACCCGATGAATGTTTTTATATCCGCAATATTGCTGCCATTCGCGGCAGACGCAGATTGAGACCGGGCGATCCACCCCCCGATCTCGTCATTGAAATTGATATCACCAGCAGTTCCCGCGATCGCTTACAGGTTTATGCTTCTTTGGGAGTGCCTGAAGTTTGGATTTATGATGGCAACGCTTTAACGATCCAACAATTACAAAATCAAGAATATATTTCCTCAGCGAACAGTCAATTTTTTCCGAATATTCCCATACCAGAAATTGCCAGATTTATCCAACAAGCCGAAACAAGAGGTTATTTAGAATTAATCAGGATGTTTCGGGATTGGCTGAGAACTATGTATAGCGCTTCGCGCTAGGCAATAGGCTTGCTTTGCAATAGCTTGTATGGCTTAGGTTCTAAGGCTTCAAGCTGTACCTCATAGAAGAGAGAAACGCTATAGATGATGTTAGATCTCTACACTTTCATCGATTTTGAGTCAGGAGATATTTGAAATGCTTACCCCGAAATTATTAAATAGCAAGAGATGCACTTGTCTTCTTATCTTGTTAGTATTGAATATGATTGCGTCCATTCTTCACTACACAGATAATCTGATTTACTTCGATCTCTATCCGGAACCCGATTGGTTTTCTCCTTACCTAACTGATTCGATTTGGTGGTTGATGACTCCTTTGGGTATCGGAGGATTCTGGTTCTATCGGCAAAAAAAGTTTCCGCTTGCCTATATCGGCCTTTATGGTTATTCTCTGCTCAGTCAATTAACATTGGGGCATTATCTCATTGCCCCCATCTGGGATCTGTCGCTCAAAATGAATAGCCTTATTCTGATAGAATCTTTTGTCGCTATTCCTTTACTATTATTTACCCTCTGGTCACAGTTTTTTTGGCAAGAGTGGAAGCAAGCATCGTTGGATTAACCTGTACTTAATACAGGATCTGGTTACTTGTGAAATGATAGATTAGGATCGGAGACCGCTCTACCACCCCCCTATTCCCATGGATTTAATTTTGTGCCATACCACCGCAGATTTTGATGCACTAGGGGCAGCAGTGGGGTTAACGCGCCTAAAACCGGGCGCTCAGGTGGTGCTGACGGGTGGATGTCATCCCACGGTGCGAGAGTTTTTAGCCTTTTATCGGGATGAGTATGCCTTAATTGAGCGTCGCTCGGTGAATGTCGAGCAAATCCGCAGTTTAATTGTAGTGGATACCCAACAGGGCGATCGCCTCGGACTAGCCGCTGATTGGTTTGCTCTACCCCATCTCGAACAGGTAGAACTCTATGACCATCATCTCGATACCGCGACTGACCTTCCGGTTACCCACTTAGTCATCGAACCGGTGGGTGCAACCACGACGCTGATTGTGGAACGGTTGCAACAGCTAGAATCTTTGGAATTAACTCCCGCAGAAGCAACCGTGATGGCTTTGGGAATTCATGTCGATACCGGTTCGCTGACCTATGATTCGAGTACTCCTAGGGATGCTTTAGCCCTCGCTTGGTTAATGACCCAAGGCGCAAGTTTATCGGTGATTGGGGAATATGTTGAACCGGGATTATCTCCGCAATTGCAAGACTTACTCACCCTTGCCCTAGAACAATTGCATACGACCACCTGCGAGGGGTATCAATTATCCTGGGTTCTCTTACCCACCTCTGACTTTGTGCCCGGATTGTCCAGTATTGCAACTCGCCTGATGGGATTAACCCATAGTGATGCCCTATTATTTGGGTCTTGGTATGAAACCGGACAAGAAAAACGGTTAACCGTCATTGGTCGCTCTCGACAAAGATGTCGGTCTTCCTCCAATCCTCCCCTGAATCTGCATACCCTGTTTGCTCCCCTAGGAGGAGGAGGTCATGCACAAGCCGCCTCTTTGACGCTGCGAGAGCACAATATTGAAGCCACCTTTGAGGATTTGGTGCAACACCTGCAAAACCAAGTGCCCACCGCACCAAGGGCACGGGAGTTGATGTCCTCACCGGTGCGAACGATTCTACCAGAAACGGCGATCGCCCAAGCCCAACGAATTCTGTTACGCTATGGTCATTCTGGGTTATCTGTCGTTAATCACCAAGGGGAATTAGTGGGGATTATTTCCCGTCGCGACCTCGATATTGCTCTCCATCACGGCTTTTCCCACGCTCCCGTAAAGGGCTACATGACTCCCCATCTGAAAACCATTACCCCAGAGACCCAACTGCCGGAAATTGAGGCATTGATGGTTACCTATGATATTGGTCGCTTACCCGTATTAGAGGACGGCAATTTGGTAGGCATTGTCACCCGTAGTGATGTGTTACGCCAGTTCCATCTTCAGGAAACGGGACAGCGAGTAGGAGCGAAAATACAACTCAATCGGCTCAAGTCCTGCTATTTGCCGGAAACAATGAAGCAAATGCTACAGGAGAGTCTGACCGGGCCCTTACAGGAGCTTTTACGGCAAGCTGCCCTAGCGGCCGAGCAAAGAGGCTGGCATTTATATTTAGTTGGGGGCGGAGTACGGGATTTATTACTGGCAGATACGGAGAAAGTCATCAATCTCCAGGATGTGGATTTAGTCGTCGATGGCTATCATCGCGCTGCCCAACCGGGAGCTGGAGTGGAGTTAGCGAAAGTCTTACAGCAACACTATTCGGGCGCTCGATTGCAGATTCACGGGCAATTCCAAACGGCTGCTCTACTCTGGCACAAACATCCAGAATTAGGCAGTCTTTGGGTTGATATTGCTACGGCAAGAACCGAGTTCTATCCCTATCCAGCGGCAAATCCGGAGGTGGAAGCGAGTTCAATTCGACAAGATTTATACCGTAGAGATTTTACAATTAATGCTTTAGCCTTGAGGCTTACGCCTCCGCGCATTGGTGAAGTATTAGACTTTTTCGGTGGTATTTTAGACTTAGAGGCGCAGTTAATGCGCGTATTACACGCCAATAGCTTTATTGAAGATCCGACCCGCATTTATCGAGCGGTGCGGTTTGCCGTGCGGTTAGGATTTCGGTTAGAAGGACAAACGGAGGGCTATATTCGTTATGCGATCGCCAGTGGGGTGTACGATCTTTCTGTAGCTGAAAATAACCGAGCGCCTGCCCTGCAAACTCGGCTGAAAAATGAACTGAAGTATATCTTAGAAGCACCCTATTGGAAAAGAGCGATTCAACTCCTGGGCAATCTAGACGCACTCAAATGTATTCACTCCTGTTTAGAACTGACTCCAGAACTGTGGAAACAACTGAAGCTCGTTGACCGATGTTTACGTCGCTTTAATCCTCCTGGACTGTGCCCTCCCTGGCAACTGTTGCTTGAAGTAATGATTGCCTATCTTGCGCCAGAATACCGCTATTGGGTCGCTTCTGGGTTTCAATTGCCTGCCGAAAGTATCGAACGGTTAAAGGATTTAGAAGCAGCAAAAACCACCATTCTCTCTCTTTTACCCACCTGTGAATCCCCCAGCACTATGGTTAACGCTCTCCAGCCCTATCGCTTTTCTACCTTAATTTTAGTCATGGTGCAGAGTCCTAGAGTTTTGCGGCGAAAGATCTGGTTATATTTGTGGAAACTGGCACAAGCGAAGCCGATTTTAAATGGCAATGACTTAAAGCAGTTGGGCTATAAACCGGGTCGTCAATTCAAGGTGATTTTGGATAAACTCCTGGAGATGACATTAGATGGAGAACTGACAGACCGCGCTAGTGCTGAAGCTTTCTTGCAGAAAAATTTTCCATTATAGCGCTTGCAATATTTCTTGAAATATAGCGCGAAGCGCTAGGCAATAGGCAATAGGTAATAGCTTGTATGGCTTAGGTTCTAAGGCTTCAAGCTGTACCTCATAGAAGAGAGAAACGCTATACTCTCCTAATGTCAAGAAAGTTTAAGGAAATGTAGAAAAAGAAAAATTAAGTGCTATGTTTGCTGGAAACCAACTCTAAGGAGAAAAATTATGAATGATGGTGCGATCGTTTTTGAAGATTTAACCGAACGCATCGGTCCTCTTTGCGATGAGTCCCACGACAAACCAGAAGATAAGGATAAGACGAAAAAGAAAGGGCAATAGTCTTACTTCAATTTTCTATCATCTCTCGGCTAGGTTGCTGTTACGAACAATAATGCTTGTAAACTCAGCAATCTAGTCCAGTTTAAGTTAGCTTACATTGCGAGAAAAAAATCAGTGGAATGGGAACTCCCACAAATTAAGCGATCGCATCATGTCGTTGTTAATGAACAGGGAGATGTGTGCATTGGTCAAATTCCGGGATTGAGTAAAATTGTTAGAAATCCTCCCAGTTGGTTTATTCCTTTACTAGAACGTCTTGATGGTTCAAAGAGAATTGATGATATCATTCAAGAATTGCGAAATCTAGAGTATCAGGTGACACGAGATGAGATTTTTCATATTATTCAAAGTCTGGGTCAATTTAATCTTCTTGAAGATCCTCAAAGACAATCTCAACTGCTCTCCACTGAAGAATTAGAACGATACGATCGCCAAATTTTACAATTTTCTCTCTGCGATCGCCAAGGATTACCGGGTTTTGTTTACCAAGAACAATTAAAGAACAGTACCGTTTTAATTTTGGGAGTTGGAGGATGGGGGAGTTGGATTGCGCTGCAACTGGCCTTGTTAGGAATCGGAACGTTAAGATTGGTTGACGGTGATGAGGTAGAATTATCCAACTTGAATCGTCAAGTCCTCTACGATCGCAATTCTATTGGCAAACCCAAAGTATTAGCTGCCCAAGAAAAGATTAAGGAAATCAATCCTCATGTTAATTGTGAAGTTTATGAATATTTTGTCGGTGCAGATCGTCAACAAATCGACAAGTTAGTAGAAGGAATAGATCTTATTATTTTAGCATGGACGAACTTAGGAATTTATTGTTCAGAACCGATTACAGAAACTTTACATCAAGTTGCATTAAATAAAAAGATTCCTTTAATGGAGTTTGGAGCCGATCCCTTAGAAGTGATTGTGGGACCAATTTATTTGCAGGATGGTTCTTGTCCATCTTATTCAGAATTGCAAGGCACATTAAAACAAGCCTTTTATAGTGTAGATGAAAATATTCAAAGTTTTCAAAAAGCAGAAATCATGAGAAATTATAGAGATGGGAATAGAATCGTTAAGAATTGGCATAGTTGTCCTGCTTTATCGATTGCTTCGGGTATGGTAGCCGATCAAGCCATCAAAGTCTTAACGAATTATGATGAACCTATTTTAGTCGGTAAACGGTTTAAAATATCGCTGCGTACTTTTGAGAGTAAAATTGAATTTTTGCATTTTGACTTCTAGAGTATTGCTCTAAGTGAGCTTAATAGCGATCGCGAGATCCGAAAGTGACAGAAGAGGGATAAGTATTGCCGAGCCACATAATCGGTCTGTTTTCCTTTTTTTTCTATCTCCAGTCTCATCAATTATGACGATTCTTCCTTACCAGCAGATGCTCAGATTGGGTGAAGAATTTTGAATGAAATCTCGCTCATGCCAAAGCTAAGATTGACCTTTGCTTTCTCCGTCTCCTATTGAAACGACATGCTCCTAAGATCCTAAATGGGTCCCATAAGTGGGCTTGATATGATGGGCTATAGAAAAAACTCCCCTTTAGCAATGGGGATGACTTGACCTCCGACTTCAACAGAAATGGTCTGCTGGTTCCGTTTGGCTCTCAGGCGTAATAGGGAGGGGCGATTAATTTCATAGCCTTGTTCGACTAGCACGTCAATATCCTGAGTTCCTAAATAATTCTGTTCCACTAAATAACCGGCAAAACAGCCATTGGCGCTACCGGTGGCTGGATCTTCGGGAATGCCTAAAGAATCAGCAAACATGCGGGCACTAAAGGTGTTTTCGGGGTAATGGGTTTCGGGACAAAATACAAAAATCTCTTTTGCTGGTTTATTTTCTATAAATTCAAAATATAAGGATTGTTCAATTCGACATCGTTTGAGGGCAGCTTGGGTTTTCAGGGGAACGATAATAAAGGGAATACCGGTAGAGACGGTTTGAATGGGGAAGCGATCGTCAATGTCTTCCGGTTCTAAACTCAGAATCGGGGCAAGGGCTTCTCTAGAATAAGTAGTGGTAAATTCTGGAGGGTTTTGCATCATCCATAATAGTTCTGTTTGAGCGTCGGTTTGCCAATGGACGGGAATTTGGCCAACTCGTAGATTTAAGGTAACTTCATCAACTGCCGATCCAATCAGTGCTTGCTGGATAATGTATGCGGTTCCTAGGGTGGGATGTCCCGCAAAGGGGAGTTCCTGGACTGGAGTGAAGATGCGGACTGGGTAGCCGCCATTTTCGGGGCGATCGCCTAAAATAAACGTCGTTTCTGAAAAGTTGATTTCCTTGGCGATCGTTTGCATCGTTTCCGTAGTCAACTCTCCAGCATTGAGGATGACGGCTAATTGATTGCCGCTGTAGGGTTTAACGGCAAAAACGTCAACAATATAAAAGGGGACAGAGGGCATAGGATCTCAGGCCAGTCATTGATTCAAGTTTAGTTTATCAAAGTTTTAGGGGCATTCAATATTAAGATATCCTAGAAGGGGAATACCTTATTGAAGCTTCTAAAACCAAAAAACCATGGCTCGAACTTCAGTCTATTGGAAAAGAAGTCTAAACGTGCTACTGGGCATTATTCTAGCGGTGATGATCGGACTCGTCAGTAGTCAGTTCTGGAGTGCGGATGGATTTGAACTCCGTCTGTTGCATACGAATGATCATCATGCCCATTTAGAACCGGTAGAGATAGGAGAAAAGGGGACATTGGGGGGGATTTCTAAACGCAAAACCCTGATTGACCGACTCAGAAAAGAAAGTCAACGTGCCGATCAACCCCTGTTACTTTTAGATGCAGGTGATGTATTTCAAGGAACACTCTACTTTAATACCTATCAAGGACAAGCTGATAGTAAATTTTACAATGCTTTAGAATATGATGCCATGACTCTAGGCAATCATGAATTTGATCGAGGTCAGGAGGTTCTAGCAAAATTCATTCAAAGCAGTGATTTTCCTATTATTTCAGCCAATGTAAAAGCAGAGGTGATGTCCCCTCTTTCGGGATTAGTCAAATCCTGGATTATTCTGAAAAAAAATGGGCAAAAAATCGGTATTTTTGGACTAACAACACCAAAAACGATGACTATGGCGGAGGTTGGGGAAGGGGTTGAGTTTTTAGATCCCGTTTCAGCAGCTCAACAGGCAGTTGAGGAGTTAACTCAGGAAGGAGTTAATAAAATTATTGCCCTGACTCATTTAGGAATTACTGAAGATCTGGAATTAGCCCGTCAAGTGGATGGCATTGATGTGATTATTGGGGGTCATTCCCATACGAGAATGGGGGATATGCCTAATGCAACTTATCCCTATCCCATCGTGGAAAAAACACCGAATGGTCAGCCAGTTTTAGTGGTTACCGATTGGGAATGGGGAAAATATTTAGGGGATTTAGATATTACGTTTGACCGCCAAGGACATCTACAACACTGGAAAGGCGATCTGCATCCTGTGAATGCAGAAATAACGGATGATCCCGAATTTCAAGCTTTTTTAGACACGTTTTCTGAACCCATTCGACAACTGAAGAGTAAAGTGATTGGTGAAACCCCCATTAAACTCAATGGCGATCGCCCCTATATTCGACAAGAAAAAACTAATCTGGGAACCCTGTTAGGAGAAGCTTTACTGGCGAAAACAGCAGGTAAAAAAACCGAGATTGCTATTACCCATGGTGGTGGAATTCGAGGGAGTATTCCTGCGGGAGAGATCACCATTGGAGAAGTATTAGAAGTATTTCCGTTTTCCAATACAATTATTGCAGTAGACTTAACAGGAAAACAAATTAAAGAGCTTCTAGAATATGGGGTGAGTCAAGTGGATAAACTTGATGGTTCTTTTCCCCAAGTGGCTGGACTTAAACTGGATTGGCAATCTGATTTACCGGTGGGTTCGCGGATGCTCAGTATCCAAACTCGACAAGTTGATGGGGCTTATCGTCCTCTGGATCTCGATAAAACCTATCGGGTAGTCACCTCTAGTTTTCTCTTCAAAGGAGGAGACGGATATACCTTATTTTCTGAAGGAAAAAATGTTGTTGATACGGGATATTTAATCTCCGATTCTCTGATAGAATATATCCGCGATCGCGCTAGCGATGCGGAGCCTTATCGCTCTGTCGTTAACCCGTAACACTTGGTTCTCCCAATCCCATGTTTTTATCCCGACTCAAAAAGCACCTAGGCTTATCTGAAGATCAACTGAAAAGACTGGGTGCTTTTCTTCTGCTAGCCTTGACTCTAGTGGGAACCCAAGGGTTAGCGTCCTTACTGGCTCGTTCTCTATTTTTAGCTAACGCAGGGGCGGATAAACTGCCGTTACTGTATACGTTAACGCCAATTTGTATTATCATTATCTCTGGCTTTTTTTCCCAAGTCATTGGTCGATTTTCCCATAAGCGTCTCTTGCAACTGCTCCTTTTGGGAAGTGCCCTGTTTATGTCAGGGTTAAGGATTCTGGGATGGTTAGATTATGGACTCTATATCCTATTTATCTTTTATATTTTTTCCGAAGTCGTCAGCGTGCTGGTGATTAAAATTGGTTTTTGGAATCTGGTAGCCGATTACTTTACGACGTTAGAACTCAAGCGTTATACATCCTATCTCAATTTAGCCTCTAGTTTAGGCTATTTACTGGCTAATACGATCGCCGGTATTGCCCTTCAGGTGATTGAACCCTCCGTACTGGTGATCGCACTGCCCGGATTATATGGGTTGGCGATCGCCGAAATGGTCTATATTGAAATTGACCAAAATGATATTGAAGTTAACGAACTCCAGCAGCAGCCCCAGAAACACGTAGAAACCCTAAAAGACTCCCTGCGCCAATTTCCCCAACTGATTTCTCGCTATCCCATTCTTCTGTTTCTGACGGCTAATACGTTTTTACTCTTATTAGTGCGCCTGTTAGGAGAATATCAATATTCAGCGATCTACGCCGACTCCCTAGACAATGCCCAACAATTGGCGAGTTTCCTGGCTTTAATGGCCGCCTTGTTAAGTCTATTGGAATTTGGCTTATCGTCCCTCGTTACTCCCTGGTTAATTCAAAAAATGGGAGTGCGACGTATGAATCTGATTTATCCCCTCACCACCTTAGCGAGTTTTGTCGGTTTATTTCTCGCCCCTGGTTTAGGTTCGGCGGTTTTTACCAACATTAACCAACGTTCCCTCAATTATGGCATGGCTGAAGCCGTGCGATTACTCAACTATAACGCTGTTCCTCCCCGAATTCTAGGGCGGTTTCGGGTTCTTAGTGAAGGTCTATTTTCCCCCATTGGACAAGTTTTAGGCGGTCTGATTCTCCTCAGTGCCCAACACTTAGGAAGTTTAACCACAACAACCTTACTCGGTATGGGTTTAAGTGTTATCCATAGTGGGGTGGGTTATTTCACCGGTCGCAGTTATCTGGACTCTTTAATGACCATGGTAACGGAAGGTTTGGTGAATTTAGATGGAGTCAAAACCGGATGGGTTACGCTCCCCTCTTCCTATCAAGAGGAAGTAAAAAATATGCTCACCAGTGGCGATCTCCAAACCCAGCTTTTAGGGTTACAATTAGCGACTCGTCTCCCTAACCCTAGCCAGGTTTTACCGGAAGTCAAAACCCTGTTTTCCCACACCCATCCCGAACTGCGTCAGGGAGTGGTTACCTTTCTGAGTCAAATTCCCTCCCAGGATCAACACTTTTGTACCCGAAACTTGTTAGACTCAACAGACCAGTTAGCACGAGCGATCGCCTTAGAACTGTTGATTTTATGTCAAGAACCCGTTCCCGAACCTGAGCGATCGCAATTTTGGGCAATGGGAGATGCTGAAATTCGTGCCCTAATCACCCTGGCAGAGCTGCAAACCTCAAAAACCTCATTACCAACCAATTTAGAGGCTTGGGCGCTTGAATTGCCCTCCCATAGCCAACAAAATCTCATCCATATCATTGCTCGCAGTTGCAACCCAGACCTGTTGATCCTGCTCGAACCCCTAATCCGCCATGCTCCCTTGGAAATACAGCAGCAGGGACTACGATATTTGACCACCCTAGAATGTCACAACACTCCCCAGATTCGGGAGTTAGTCGCCTCCCAACTCGGTCATTCCGATCCACAAATGAGAGCAACTGCCATTGAAATTTTGGGCAAAGCACCAGAAGAAAACTTATTCCCCTATTTAGCCCAAGCCTTAATGGATTGC
Source organism: Roseofilum reptotaenium CS-1145 (assembly GCF_028330985.1). Lineage (NCBI taxonomy): Bacteria > Bacillati > Cyanobacteriota > Cyanophyceae > Desertifilales > Desertifilaceae > Roseofilum > Roseofilum reptotaenium. The sequence continues at coordinate 29,013 of NZ_JAQMUE010000074.1, forward strand.
CATCCCCATGTGCGCGAGCAAGCAGCCCTAGCCCTAGCCCATGCTGGAGAAAAAGCTCTGCACTGGGTCGAATCTTATCTAGAGTCCCCCCACTCAGAAGTCGTCGATGCAGCTATCTCGACCTTGGGATATATGGGCACACCTCGGGCTGAAGACCGCCTTTATGAGTATTTAGCGCCCGAATTGCACCAATTTAGCCGCAGTTGGGAATGGTTGCAGCAGCTTCCCGCAGACCGTCCCCAGTGGAAGCTTTTGGCGATCGCCATTGATGATTATCAAAAGCGTGTCTTAGAACGGGTGTTCCATTCCCTGTCAACCCTAGGGTGTAGCGCAACCCTAGATGCACTCAAACAGGTGATTCATTCCCACAATTTACGCGATCGGGCCAATGCGGTAGAAACTATTGCCTCCCTGCGCTATCGTCGATTTGTGCAACCCCTATTGCCCTTTTTAGAAACTTGGGCCAGCGGTCAATCCCTGGAACAGGAAATCAATGCCGATGCCCAATGGATGAAAACCCAAGGCTATAAACTGATTTTGGAATGCCTTGCGTCCCAAGACCGATGGTTAGAACTCGGTGCAATGGTGGCCTTGGTTGATATTCCCCGAACCCTGATCAAAACCCCAGACCCCCTCGTTCAAGACGTAGCAAAAACCCTATTTCCGGCTGGAGGTCTCATCTGTCATCAAAATCCAACCCTACAACGGATCTATATCCTTACCCGCGTCAATCTCTTCCGTTACTTTTGCTTGGATGAGTTACTGCTGATTAATCAAGAATTGATCGAAGAACATTTTGCTCCTCAAGAAGCGATCGTGGCCGAAGGTTCCCTACGTCACCATCTCTATATTCTTACCTCCGGAACTGCGCAGATTGTTAAAAGTGTGGGCGGGAGACAAAAAATCCTAGCTACCTTAAGTTCAGGGGATTACTTTGGAGAAGCGCAACTGTTTAATCAAAATCCTGCTTGGGTGGATGTGATTGCCGAAACAGATTGTACTTTACTCAAGTTAGAGAGCGATCGCTTCCTCGACCTAGTGTACCAAAAACCCGATATGATTCTGGAAATTTGCAAACGCTTTAGCGCCTTCCTCAAGCAAAGCCTAGAAGAAACCGAAGTTACCCTAGAGTCTCCAGTTCTAAGCTAATATAACAGTACAGTCACTGAGTATACATATAGCCCTGGGCGCTAGAGAATCGGGAATAGGGTTGTGATACAAAACTTAGTACTGTGTAGATGACAGAAGAGGGAAGGAACTGCTGATTAAGTCAATAATGACCTTCTTTTGATTATGAAGTTACATTTGCGATTGGTGTTAATTGTCCCATTTGTCTTACAAATATGTACCATAGTGGGCTTAACTGGATGGCTCTCCCTCCGCAATGGACAAAAGGCAGTTGGCAATATTGCGACCCAATTACAGACAGAAATTGGGGCGAGAATCGAACAACATCTCAATAGCTATTTAGGCAAACCCTACTTAGTTAATCAGAGTATTTTGAATGCCATCGCTCTGGGGCATGTTAATCTAGAACGCGATCCTAATTTAGCTCAATTCTTTTTTAAAAAGATGGGGTTATTTGAGCAAATTAGTTTTATTCAAGTGGCTAACGAAAACAGGGAATTTTATGGTATCCAACGGCTGGATGACCACAGCTTAAACATCTGGAATAGCGATCGCACGACGGATTATAATCTGCATGTCTATGCAACCGATCCTCAAGGGCAACCCACCCAAATCCTGAATATTTCACCGAACTACGATCCCCGGACTCGTGATTGGTACATTGCCCCCGCAACGAAGCATCAATCGGTTTGGAGTGAGATTTATACTTATTTAGCCAGTCCCAAACTTGCCCTAACCTTTGGAGATCCAGTGTACAATCCAGAGGGGGAATTGGTCGGGGTGGTGGCCACAGATTTTACTTTATTAGATATTAATCAATTTCTCAGCGAGTTAAAAATTGGGAAAACTGGGCAAGCATTTATTTTAGAGCGTTCTGGTCTATTGGTTGCTAATTCCACCGGAGAAAATCCATTTTCTGTTAATGCGGGAGAAAATACATTAGAACGCTTATTAGCTATTAACAGTGAAAATCAGTTGACCCAATTAACGGCTCAGTTTTTAGAGCAAAAGTTTGGCGACTTCAATCATATCTCTCAATTAGAAAAACTGATTTGCAAAGTCAATGGCAAACGACACTTTGTTCAAGTCTTGCCCTATCAAGATCGATGGGGGTTAGATTGGCTGGTCGTTATTGTCATGCCCGAAAAAGATTTTATCGCAGAAATTAATGCCAATACTTACACCACGATTGGGTTGTGTTTGCTTGCCTTGGCGATCGCCATTGGACTAGGGATTTATACCTCTCGCTGGATTACCAAACCCATACTAGATCTGGCACAATCGTCAGAAGCGATGTCTAAAGGAGACTTAGGTCAACAGGTGTCAGAAGGTGCGATTGTAGAATTAAAAACCCTAGCTACTGCATTCAACCGCATGGCACACCAATTAAAAACAGCTTTCAATAACCTAGAACAAAAAGTCAAAGAACGCACTACTCAATTAGCCGAAGCCAAAGAAACGGCAGAAGTTGCCAACCAAGCTAAAAGCGAATTTCTCGCCAATATGAGTCATGAATTACGCACACCCTTAAATGGAATTTTGGGGTATACCCAAATTCTCAAACAGGCTAAAGATACGGAGCATCAAGATCGCGGTTTAGAAGTGATTGAACAATCGGGAAACCATTTACTGAATTTAATTAACGATATTCTCGATCTCTCCAAAATTGAAGCTCGAAAACTAGAATTAAGACCTCAAAATATTCATCTCGCTTCTTTCTTATTTGGTGTCGTCGAAATGTCCCGAATTCCCGCAGAAAGCAAAGGGATTACGTTCGATTTTGCCTTAAATCCAGACTTGCCATCATCCGTAACTATGGATGAAAAACGATTGCGTCAAGTCTTGCTTAATCTGTTAGGGAATGCAATTAAATTTACCGATAGTGGAGGTGTGGAACTGAGGGTAGAAGCCTTACCCTTAGCAGACTCCAATAAAGCACTATTCAGGTTTACGGTGCAAGACACTGGGGTGGGCATGACTGCTGAACAAGTACGTAAAATCTTCTTGCCGTTTGAACAAGTGGGGAATAAAATACGACAAGCTGAAGGAACCGGTTTAGGGTTAACCATCTCCCAGAAAATTGTCCGTTTGATGGGGAGTGAAATTCAAGTGATCAGTAAACCTGGAGAAGGCAGTACCTTTTACTTTGAGGTTGAATTACCCATTGCGTCGGAATGGGTAGAAACGGATACAGTGAGCCAAATTGGACAAATAATCGGTTATCGAGGCGATCGCTATAAGATATTAATTGTGGACGATAAATCAGTCAACCGCGAAATCTTAGTCACGGTGTTAACCTCCTTAGGATTTGAATGTCAAGAGGCAGAACACGGGGAAGATGGATTTCAGCAGGCGATTGGTTTTCAACCGGATTTAATCATTACTGATTTAGTCATGCCAGTTTTAGATGGATTTGAAATGGTGCGTAAATTGCGTACCCTGTCCCAGTTTAAAGACACAATTATTATTGCTTCTTCAGCCAGTGTTTTAGCTAAAGATCAAGAAAACAGTTTAGAAGTCGGTTGTCAGGATTTTATTCAAAAGCCTGTGGAGCTTCAACAGTTATTTCAATGTTTGCAAAGGTATTTAAAACTTGAGTGGATTTATGAGGATATAATTTCCCCTGAGCCTGAACAGTCAGCCGTCAGTGATGATTGTGAAAAACTGCTCCCACCCCGGCATATTTTAGAACAAATTTATCAAGCCGCAAAAATTGGCGATATTGCGGAGATTGAAGCCTTAGCGCAACCCTTGGAACAGGATGAGCGCTATCGGAGTTTTGCAAATCGGATTTTGGTCTTAGTTACTAATTTTCAAGATATGGCGATCGTCCGATTAATTGAGCAGTCTTTAGATTCCTCAACCCTAGAGCAAACTTCAAATAACAAAACCTCTTAATGTATGAATCCCATTGTCCTCTTACAAAATCTCTCCCTCTTCCAAAGCCTGAGCTTAGACGAACTCATTTTAATCTCCCAAGAATTAGTCCAAGAACAGTTTTTAGAAAATGAAATCATCCTCCCCGCAGGTAAAGTGATGAATGCTTGTTATATTGTTGGATCGGGGACAGTGACCTCTTCTAAGCGCTCTGAAGACCAGTTAATCCCCATTAAGGAAATTTCCTCTGGTTCTAGTTTTGGCTATCTTGACCTCTTTGACGACTCACCTTCACAATTGCAATTTGTGGCTAAAACTGACTGCCAATTGTTCAAAATTGCTAAGAAACGTTTAATTAGTCTAGGTTACCAACGTCCACAGATTTTGATCTCTATTTGTCGCGATTTTAGTCAAACGTTACAGCAGGTTGTTTATCAACAATGGATGCAAGAGGTTAATCATTAGTAGTTTCAAGTTTCAAAATCTAATAGAGATTGCTGTGGATTGAAACTTGATCATTTTTGCCAGCCGATCTGCGGTTAGCTCAGTTTCAAAATCTAATAGAGATTGCTGTGGATTGAAACGAGAATTCAGCTCATAAGTTAAGTCGGAAAGATTGTTTCAAAATCTAATAGAGATTGCTGTGGATTGAAACTCTAATTCTTGCAATTCTCTAGCGCGATCACTGTTGTTTCAAAATCTAATAGAGATTGCTGTGGATTGAAACTACGCTCGCAATTGGCGCGCATTGGCTGCAAAAGACCAGTTTCAAAATCTAATAGAGATTGCTGTGGATTGAAACAAGAAGGTGAGGAACAGTCCGGGGTTAAAGAAGAGGTTTCAAAATCTAATAGAGATTGCTGTGGATTGAAACGCGATCGCCCTTGCTTCGTCCATTAATTGTTAATCCTGCAAGTTTCAAAATCTAATAGAGATTGCTGTGGATTGAAACGCGAAATTCGCACGAAATTCGCACGAAATTCGCACGGTTTCAAAATCTAATAGAGATTGCTGTGGATTGAAACTTGGGATTCTTCTGGGGATTCTTCTGATTGTGTTTTTTGGGGGTTTCAAAATCTAATAGAGATTGCTGTGGATTGAAACTTTCAACTCATGTGAGAGTACCCGTGATTATATTTCTTGCCGTTTCAAAATCTAATAGAGATTGCTGTGGATTGAAACATCGACTGGCAAACGCGATCGTTTACCCCATCAATCCCCCCGGTTTCAAAATCTAATAGAGATTGCTGTGGATTGAAACCCCAATGGCAAGCCTGAATATCACAGGTTTTTGCCTGAAGTTTCAAAATCTAATAGAGATTGCTGTGGATTGAAACTCATGATTTCCCCTCCAACCATTTCAGGTATCTATCGTTTCAAAATCTAATAGAGATTGCTGTGGATTGAAACAATCCTAATGCTCATCCCATCGACCGATTAATCAAGTTTCAAAATCTAATAGAGATTGCTGTGGATTGAAACCTTGAAATCTATATCTCTGGGAATTGCCTTGTGTTTCAAAATCTAATAGAGATTGCTGTGGATTGAAACGCAACCCTCAGCCCTTCAGGATCGTATCTGGATTTATACCTCGTTTCAAAATCTAATAGAGATTGCTGTGGATTGAAACGCTCTACAGCCGCTCGATATCTGCGCTCTCCTGCGTTTCAAAATCTAATAGAGATTGCTGTGGATTGAAACTCCTCTAGCTCGGTCATGCCCATTTCAAAGGCTTGTTTCAAAATCTAATAGAGATTGCTGTGGATTGAAACTTGCGTTAGTGCGGTTCTGCGGAAGGAATGGGTACTGTTTCAAAATCTAATAGAGATTGCTGTGGATTGAAACTCTACAATGCATTCTTCCTTTTCCCAATGGACAAGTTTCAAAATCTAATAGAGATTGCTGTGGATTGAAACTCCTGCCTCCTACTGGTTTTTGGGAGATAAGGTTTTCTGGGTTTCAAAATCTAATAGAGATTGCTGTGGATTGAAACCGCTTGCTGTAGAATCCTTATCAGCCATAGCTTTGACACTCAGTTTCCGACACTGAACCCCAAAGATGGCTGAATGAGAGACCTTGATCCTGCCAAAATCGCTGAAACCCTGACTGCATAAGGGCCGACGGTCGATTGAGCAGTTGAGTCCTTAGAAGTCAATCGGGATCGGGGCTGTAGCCTATCTCGGAATCACTTCAACTTAACATCTACCCTGTGTCGGAATTCTTCCAAAAGCGAATAGAGATTGCGGTGAATTAGAGGGCAATCCGAATATTCAGTTTTCAAGGTTCATGAATAACTAATCTCTATTAGAAATCGCTGGTTGATCTCACCAGCAGATTGCGGCTGCCGAAGCTACACCGCCGTATCCCTCGAAACCAGGGAACATCGTAAGATGTTAGGATTTACTATACCACCAAAACGCAAATTTCAACCACGCTTAATGATCTGTAAAGTTAGTGAATTCAAGGCCAATTTTACATCCGACCAGATCGCCATCATCCGTGAATATCAGGAAGGCTTGAGGCGGCTATGGAATTTTGCCCTAGGGCAACTGATCAACGCTGATGAAAATTGGCACTATGACAAGGTGTCTAAAACTTATGTCTCCAAATGTACCCTAGTCCGTCACCAAGTCAAGGATGACCTCTCAAAAACCTGGGTCGCCCATTCCCCCGTCCTTGACAGGCGCTCTCGGTGGATTGTCGCTGCTTGCCAAGCCTACCCCACAGCTACTACAAAAGCGGGCCACCAGAGAATGGCTGATAAAGATCATGTGTTTACCCGCGCCGAGGTTAAAGCCTCTGGATGGGTTGGGGGATATGGCTACTCCTGTCCCATCCAACGAGACCATAACCCGGGTCTAATTAGCAATTCAGCCATGAAGGACTCCAAACGAGGTTTAGGTATCCTTGCCAGAGCCAGAGATTTACAAGATCCAACAATTATTACCCCCGATTTGCTCAAAGACTTAGACCGTCAATTAATCCTCAACGTGCAACAAAAGTATCGGATGGGATTACTCGAACAACTAGGGGGCGCTTGGGATAAATATGTCAAAGACCGTTACAGTAAAGAATCCCTACGCCGAGGTAAGCCGAAATTCAAAGGAACGAACACCCCAGTGAATACCATTCGCCACCCCAACCCCAACGCGGGAGGGAAGAAACCCCAATCGGCTGATGCTGTCCGTGCTATTGGGAGCGATGTGCTGAAAATTCCTGGTTTTGGGGATGTCCACCTACCTGGACTCGATAAACGCTGGGGAAAGAGTCGGGTGAAAATTATGCAAATTGTGGAGAAAGCATCGGGTTTTTTCGTGCAACTCACCCGCGAAGAAACGCCCCGACGAGTGCGAAAGGTTGAACCGAGGGGATATGCCGGCATCGATTGGGGATGGAAAGAGGAGAATTATTGCTCGGTGAGTTGGGTGAATGAGGGGGGAGAAACCCGCAGTCAACAAATCAGTAAACCCCGGTTTTATCGAGAGTCCCAAGAGCAACTGGGAAAAGCACAGCAGAAACTGGACGAGAAGCTCTACCGTCGTCTGATTCTCTGGATTCATCATCCGGACACTAATCTCTTGGATTATGTCTCGGAAGGGGATGCGGATATTCTCAAAACTTGCCGCACGGTTGAGGATTTATGCGCCCATATTGGTGTTGATTTAAACGCCAGTACTATCCAACGCTTGCGCTGGAAACAGTGCGGAGACTCCCAAGGGGTGAAGGAGTGCAAACAGAAAATTAAACGTATCCACGAAAAAACGAAACGCAGACGGCGATCGCATCAATACCGCATTGCTTCCTATTTAACCACCTATTCGTCGGGTATTGCTGTAGAGGATGGACTACAGAAGAAAGTGGGAAAGGCAAAAGCCAAAGCGAAAGAAGACGGGAGCGGATTTGACAAAAATCAAGCATCGGCCGTTACAGGACAAAATAAGAGTAATCGAGACGCGGCGATCGGTCAACAGATTGACTTAATCGACAAGAAAACCCAAGAATTTGGCAAGTCTACCCAGCGCATCAAGTTCGCTGCTGACCTACCTTTATCCCGTATCTGCTGTAAATGCCTAGCCTATGACCCAGAAATGGACATCAGCAAGCCCGTCTATCATTGTACCCAGTGTGGGTATGAGGGCGATCGAGATGTTAACTCTTCTGCACTGATTGCCAAGATTGGACGTGAACCCAGTCTACAGAAAACCATTAAACAAAAGATCAAAAAAACGCGCAAAAAATCATAAGTAGGGGCAAAAAATCTTGCGACCTTACCATTAACTATTGCAATTTCATCGCTAACTCAGCCAACTTTTTTCCCAGTGCTTGTACCGACTCCTGTTGCCTTTGCTCCTTCAGTTGTCCTTGACTATCAAACTGTTCAAATGCATTTGGAATCGTCTTTTGATCTGGTAAAACAATTACGCCAATATTCTCCAAAATTGCTCGTAAATGCACCAATCCCCTTAAACCGCCTAATCCTCCAGGGGAGGTGCTCATAATTGCGGCCACTTTACCCCGAAAACAACTGAGCGCTAAAGGGGATTCATCTGGTTCTGAACGAGAGAGCCAATCGATGGTATTTTTCAATAACCCGCTAATGGAGCTATTGTATTCTGGAGAGGCAATTAACAAACCGTTGTGAGATTTGAAGAACTGCTTCAAGGCTAAAACGGACTGCGGAAATCCTTCCTGTTCTTGTAAATCCTGGTCATAAATGGGCATCGGGTAATCACGCAAATCAATAAACGTAACTTCTGCCCCCGCATCAGTAGCTCCTTGAGCAGCGATTTTCACCAGTTTTTTATGGAAAGAGTCCTGGCGAGCGCTGCCAGCAAAGGCCAGGATTTTAGTGGAGTTGGACATGATTAATTGAGTGAGAAAATGAGTTTTAAACCGTTTCATTCATCTCCCAGCGCGCCCTGAGCGGAGTCGAAGGGAGCGCTTCTCCCAAAGCAGGAGAGGGATATATAGTGTTTCGCGCTAGGCTTGCTTTGCAATAGCTTGTATGGCTTAGTTTCTAAGGCTTCAAGCTGTACCTCATAGAAGAGAGAAACGCTATCCCTCTTCTATCACTCTGGGACAAGTAAAATTGAAGTTTAATCCTCAAACTTACTCAGGGCATTATAGCGTGAACAATGATTTTCCTATTACCTATTACCGCGCGAAGCGCTGTAACAGCAACTAAGCTAAATCAAAGAGCAGAAATTCCGAGGATTCTTCCGCTTGTAAATTTAAGGTTTGGAGGTTGGCGATCGCGGCTCCATCTCCCGTTTCTAATACCATACCATTGACGGATAGTTTCCCGCGAATCATTTGTATCCATCCATAACGCTCTGGCGCAAAATTATAAGAGACCTGCACCTGTGGATCTAAAATCGACGCAAATATTTTTGCCTCTTGATGAATCACCACTGAACCGCCCTCACCATCGGGAGAAACTAACAATCGCAGTTGATTTTGTTTCGATTCTGGACTAAAATACTCTTGTTGATAGCCTGGCTTCAGACCTTTTTGATTCGGTGCAATCCAGATTTGTAAAAAATGGGTCGTATCCTCTTGAGAATGGTTATACTCGCTATGGGTTACTCCGGTTCCAGCGCTCATAATCTGGACATCTCCGGGATTAATCACCGACCCATTGCCCATGCTATCTTTATGTTCTAACGCACCGTTAATTACATAAGAAATGATTTCCATATCTCGGTGCGGATGGGTTCCAAATCCAGAACCTCCTTGAATTCGGTCTTCATTAATCACTAAAAGATGGCGAAAGCCTTGATATTTTGGATCGTAATAACCGGCAAATGAAAAGGTATGATTCGACTTTAACCATCCATGGTTTGCCTGTCCTCGTTCTGAGGATTTACGAAGCACAATTTGTGGTGTTTTTAAGGGTGCGTTAACCATAACAGAAAGACCCAGCTCAACTCTTAATCATTAGTTTAGTTCAGCTCAACTGAGCCTGTAAAGACGGTACTTCAAAGTGCCATAGTACCCAAAAAGTAACGATGCACAGTCCAATTGAGTCCTCAACTCGCCTAACCTGCGCCGTAGAAACCACGATCAAAGTGATTGGGGGACGGTGGAAAGTTCTGATTTTGCGCGAACTTTTCTCTGGGGTGAAACGCTTTGGGGAACTGCAACGGGCAATTTCTGGAGTAACGCAGAAAATGCTGACTCAACAACTGCGAGAAATGGAACAGGATGGACTCATCGATCGCGTCGTTTACTCTCAAGTGCCCCCTAAAGTGGAGTATTCCCTCACTCCCACTGGACGCAGCTTAGAGCCAGTCTTGACTGCGATGCACAATTGGGCGATTCAATACAACGCTTCGCGCGGTAAAGGTTAATCCATTCCCTATTCCCCATTCCCTATCCACAAACCCCTCGATCGCCCTCTTCCCCATTCAGACTATTGACCAAATAATCCCGAACCCAATCACAGCCTAAATCCAGGGGATTAGCGGTGAGGATATCATCCATATTCCAAACAATCACCTTGCGATCGCTGCTTCTAGATATCAATAACTGACCATCTGGGCTAAATTGTAAGGCAGTGACAGCCCCTTCATGGCCGCTGAGAACATGCGATCGCCGGCCCTCCCGATCCCAAAGTTCCACCGCATTATCTAACGTCCCCACTGCTATCGAGCGACCATCAGGACTCACGTCTACACTATGTAAGCCGCGATCTGCCTGGAAAACTTGCACTGCAAACGTCTCTAAATTCCACAAGCGAATGGTTTGATCTTGACCCACGGACACAAGAAACTCACCATCAGGACTAAACGCCACATCAAACACACTCGCTTGATGTCCATCCAAAGTTTTTAATAACCTTCCATCCACATGCCACAGTTTAACCGTAGCATCGGAACTGGCAGTCGCCACTAACTGACTATCGGGACTAAAGTCTGTTCCCCAAACAATCGACTGATGACCTTGAAGCACACTCACGATAGACCCATCTAACCGTTGAATCTCAATCGTGCCATTGTTAGAGCCATAGAGAGGGAGAACCATCTGACGATCCTGACTAAAACTGACTTTCCGAACACCGTCATTTTTGCCCGCAACAGCTAATCTCAGACCCGCATCTCGTCTCCAGACTTGCCCTGCGGTTGTCTTCACCTGGCCATCGGAATGTTCGTTTTTCCAGACTCCAATCTTATGAGGGTAGGAACCGGTTAAGGATTCAGGAGAAGACTGCCAATGATTAAGGGTTTCAGTCAAATCTAGTAACGGTAATTGGCGGCCATCCTGACTGACCAGGGTCTGGTTTTGGCGATCGCTTTCAGCAAAAATAGTCTGTAAGGGATGGGATAGTCGCCATAATTTCACCCTTGTATCCGCACTTCCAGAAGCTAGAGTCTGACCATCGGGACTAAAATCCAGGGCCCTGATCCGACTGCGATGACCAACTAAGGTGGCTATCTCTGTACCCTCGACTGTCCAGATTTTCACGGTGCGATCGTCGCTAGCCGAGGCTAAGATCTTACCCTGGGGACTAAAGCGCAGATTCCAGATTTGTCCCTGATGTCCTTCTAAGGTTCTCAGTTCTTGAGGGTGAGGACTGGCTAAGTTCCAGAGTTTGATCGTCTGGTCTAAGCTAGAAGAAGCCAGGGTTTGGCCATCGGGACTGAAAACGATATCAGTGATGGCATTCTGGTGACCGTTGAGGGTCGCTTGGCGTTTGCCCTCTAATGTCCATAAAATAATCGTGCGATCTTCACTCCCAGAAGCGAGGATTTGCCCATCTGGGCTAAACCTCACCGTTCGCACTCCACTCTCATGGGGCAATGTTTTGAGTAATTGACCCTCCAGAGTCCAGAGTTTAACTGTACCATCCCTACATGCGGATGCCAGGGTTTGGCCGTCAGGACTGAAGGCAATGCCAAAGATAATGTTGGTATGGCCGGTTAAAGTCTTAAGTAATTCACCCTCCCTTGTCCAGAGTTTAAGGGTATTGTCCATTGCAGCAGAGGCAAGGATTTGACTATTGGGGCTAAAGGTAACAGCAATGACGGGCGCTTGATGACCTTGGAGGGTTTTGAGCAGAGCGCCTTCAGGTGTCCACAGTTTAAGGGTATGATCGGCGATCGCCGTAGCAATCAATTGCCCATCTGGACTAAAATCCAGTTCAGGAATTCCGGCTTGATTCCCCGATAAAATATTGGCTTCAACAATTTCATAGATTCCCTGTTCTAGGATTCTATCAACCTGTTGGTTTAAGGTTGAAGAACTATTATTCAGACTGTGTAGGCGACGTTTGGCTTTAATTCCTTCAACTAAAGCCAGCAATTTTTTATCAGCAATCAGGAGTCCCCTAGAGGAAGAAACCAACGCTCTAATTTCACTAATTCTGGCTTGTTGTTCGCTCAGTCTCGCTTGTCGAAATTGCCAAAAGGCTAGGATTCCCAATCCACTGGCAATCAGTAGAGCAAGACTGAGAACCCAGAGAAATTGGCGTTGTAAGTGAGCGAGATGTTGTTCTTGTTTTAACCGTGCTTCTACCTCTTTGGTGCGATCGGCTTCGAGGGCAGTTTGTACCGCTTGCCGATCCACCTCAACCGATGCCGATAAAAACTGATAATCCTCATTACTTAAACGTTTTCCTTGGGCCCAAACTTGGGCATCCTGAAGTGCTTGTCCTCGCAATAATCGGGACGTATCCGTTTGACCACTGATCGACCAAGCCTGTAACATTTGGGAGTAAGGGCGCAGATCATTTAATTGCTCTCTCACCCAGTCTTGATTAAAAATTTGCTCATAAATCCGAGTTTTAACCCGTAATACCCCCTTTTCCTTGATCGCCAAACCGGATAAGATCAGTTCAATCTGTTCCCAACTATCGTCATTGTGAACTCTCTCCCCTTGGAGGATACGCTGGTAAACACTCAAGAGTCGGGCACTGTGCTGGGGATTGTCGAGCAGGCGATCGCGGATTGTTTTTAAGTGTTCCGGTTCATCTTGAGATTGCCATTGATCGAGAATTTTTTCCCGGACAACTTGCTCGACCCAAAGTTCTTCATTTCCAGCTAATAATTTTGCTGATTTTTCATCGATCTCTTCACTCACTTGGGCAAGAGTTTTAAACAACTTTTGGCTCAGAAAAGGCTGTCCATTTGTCCAATACAAAACCCGCTTGATAATTCGATTCAGATTCAGGTGATTTGCTGATAATTCCTGAGCTAAGGGTTGCATCTCAGAAAACGTAAATCCATTCAATTCTATGGCTGTGCCAATATTGAAGGGAGTTCGGGATGGATCGGCAATTAAATCGGAGGGAGTCGCCACCCCAAAAATGGCAAATGTTAATCGATTATAATCCGGTTCTAAAGCACGTTGATTGTAGCAAAAGCGAATGAAAGCAAAAAAATCATTAATCGGGAAAGGCAAACTTAAAATACTATCAATCTCATCAATGAAAATGACTAGATTTTCTTGCTCAAATGTGGCAAACAAAATATCATAGATGAATTGGGTTAAGCGCTGGGTGATGGATAAACTCTCTTGAGTTTTCCACCATTCCTTTAAATTAAATGTCTTAAATAACTTAAATCCTCGTCTTAATTCACTTACGATCCCTTTATACCATTGTTCGGGAGTGATATGTTCACTGCCAATACTGGTTAAATCAACTGTGGCACATTTCCATCCTTCCTGCTCTAATTGATATCGGGTTCTGACCAATAGAGACGATTTGCCCATTTGTCGGGAATTTAAAACATAACAAAATTCACCCTTCTTCAACGCATTATATAACTGAGTGTCAGCCTGTCTTTGAATATAACTTGATGAATCTTTTCTTAAGCTACCACCAACCTGATAGATGGACATAATATAAATTAAAAATTACTTTAAAGTGACTTGATCCCTACCTTTTTCCTTGGATTGGTAAAGGGCTTGATCGGCTCGTTTGAATAGGTCATCTGGATGATCTTTGATGTAAGGAATGATACTAGCAATTCCCAGGCTAATCGTAACAATTTTAGACCCGACTTTAGAATTGATATTCTCAATTTTTAAGCTTTTGACTGCCTCCATAATATCTTCAGCCAGGTTCAGGGTAACAATCGGATTCTTCCCTGACAAAATGATGGCAAACTCTTCGCCACCATAGCGAGCCAGCAGATGATCGGTATGGTTGAGGCATTGGGCTATCTTTCGTGCTACTTTTTGTAGGCAGCGATCGCCTTCCTGATGCCCATAAGTATCATTATACTCTTTAAAGCAGTCAATATCAACCAAAACCAAGGAAATAAATAGCGTTTCTTTTAAGCATCTATTCCATTCATTTTCTAAGTAACTGTCAAAGCGGCGACGATTAGCCACTTGAGTTAAACTATCCGTATGAATCAATTGTTTTAGCTTTTGATTTTCCTGTTCTAGTTTTTCCAGATGCTGATTTGATGGGGAAGGCGTGATAAAGGCATAATTCAAGAAGAAATCGCGATAAAGTTCACAGGAAACTTGAGCGCGATCGCCCACAATACTGACTAATCCTAGACTCTCCAACTTATAAGCAACTCTTGGTTCTAAAACCAATCCTTCTTCCTCAGAGACTAACTCTTGAAATTGCTTAAATAGCTCGGCATCCTGCTGTAAACTCCCCCATTTCTTTTGTAAATGACGCTTATATATTTTTGTTTTCAACACATCATTATCTAGAAAATCTTTTAAGCATAAGTTAGATCGACAAAGAGAGTAAAAGAGTAAGCGAACTAAATAAGGGTGACCACCTGTTACGTTCATCACATATACCAGATCTGATGGATCGACTAAAGTCAATTTATGTCGCCTTAATAATTGTTCAACTTGTTCTATAGTAAAGGGGGGGAGTTGGATCGGAATGCCTACATTAAACGGAGATTGATTCAAATTGAACTTAACATAATTTTCCGTAGAATGGACAACAATCCATCGAAATCGATCAAACTCACTGACTTGTCTAGATTGTTCATACCAAAACCGCAACAAAGACAAAAAATCCTGAGCTAAATTTGGATAATCAAAGATTCGATTCACTTCATTGAGACTTAAGACAATTGGCGAATCTAAATGCTGCAAAATATATTCTTCTAAATATAACGTGCTACTGGCTTTAGCTCCGATTTCTTGATCCCAATACTCATCTAATTCATTCGGCAATTTGAGAGCTAAAGTTATTTTAATACAAAACCAACGTAAAAATCTATTTAAACTTGTATAAATAGATTCATCAATTTCCTGAAAGTCAATGGTAATTGTTGGATAACTTAAGGATTGAGCATGGGCAATAATCCGAATTAAGAGAGAACTTTTCCCCATCTTATGAGGCGCTTTAATCCGAATCAGACTGCCTGGTTTTTCTAACTCAGTACAAACTTCTTCTTCAATCGGGAACCGTTCAATATAAAAGGGAGAGCCAATAGGAACTGGGGAATATGGAGCTTCTATAGACCAGATTTGTTCAGAAGAAAAATTCATTGACTCACCCTCATTATAGGTCATGGGTAATGGGTAATGGTCAACTGTTTTTCATTTTTTATACAGATTGACTCCGATTGGTTCCTCATTACGGCCATACTCTATAGGATAGCAGATGTATGAGGAGTGTTTATCATTGCATGGCCTCTAATACTGGCAGTACAGACTTGGGTAATAACTTATTCTTAAACCAGATAATTGGGATAGGACACTCTTCTATCTTAACTCCAGCTTTTTCTAAATTCAAGCGGTCAGAGATGGCTAGAATTAAAGCTTTATCATCAATTTGTTTCACTTGATAAAACTTTTTCTGTAAATAACTCGGTCGCCAATAGCCCACAATTTCTAACAAAACTGACCGCCCATCGGGATGGACAAAGCGAAAATCCGGAATCATCACACTCCCGGGAATGGGGATTAAATCGACTTCTCGCTCTAAAACCCAATCGGTTTTCTGCTTGGCCCAGCGATCGGCAAAAGCGGATTCGAGCATACTATCATAGGATTTGCCAGGGGGATAGTGACTGACTAATTGACATTGAGAATCTAAAGAAAACTTACCTTGTTTGGGTGCGCCAGTATAGAAATCACGAGTTTGCAAATTAGCTTCTATGCTCCACTTTGTAACATGTAGTAGAGCGGGAATCAACTTAGCTAAAGCGAGTCCATAGCGGGTACTCACCCGTAGTAAACTGGATGGCCCATCAATAGTAATCGTAAATCCATGGTCAGCATCTCCTTCAATATAAGACATCAGTTGAAAGAGTTTTAAATAGCGGAATAAGAGCTTATATTCTCCAGGAACATTGCGATGGGCATTAATTTTAATATGGGTGGCGCGATAAAAAATTCCTTGGACTTGGGAAAGATTATAACGGTGGAGGAGTGGCTCAGGTTCTGGGGGATCGAATTGGGTAAAGATACGATTTTCGATTAAATCAGAATAAAGCCCTTGACGCAACTCATCAATAGCAACTTCTCGCTTCAGTTCTTGGCTCAAACTTTCGGCAACTTGATTTAAGGTTTGTTCTGTCCAGTCTAGTCCCGGCCGACCTTGGGCAGCTTGGGCAAAGATGCGTTGTCTGAGGAGGGGAGGGTCGAGGGGACTGATGGTTTCAAACGTAGAAAAGCTGCTTTTCAATAAATGAGCGAGTCCGCGCTTAATGCGAAAATCGGGACTTTCGCCTTCAAATTCCTGTAAGCTGCGATCGAGTTTTTTTTGGGGTTGACTGATATGATCTTGAAAACAGGCAATTAAGTCGGTGGCGATGCCTATCCAATAGCGGTCTAATTTTAATCGTTTGGGAATGATGGTTTCACCGCTATAGCGATAAATGAGTAATTCGCTCGGCAGCATGATTAATTAACAATTAAAAATCAATAATGGGTCTAGTAAATCATTGTAGTGGACTGTTTTACCTAAAATAGGGCTTTGTTTGGTGTAAACACGAAGAGTGCTTAAAAGCCTAGCTGGAGAGGGTTAAAACCCTCACTACAAACAAAATCTAATGTAGTTTGGGTTGAGGAACGTTTCGCTTCGCGACATGTTCATGTCCGCCTTGCGGAAACATGTCGGCTTTGCCGAAAACCCAACCCTATTCCCTATTCCCTGATGTAAGAATCCAATTTACGGCATCAGCTAAATCTGTGGCGATATAATCGGGTCGGGTATGGTGTTGATAGTCTCCGGAAAGTACCCGCGAACCATAGCCGGTTTGGACTAAAATGCCTTGACATCCGGCATTATGGGCCATATCAATATCGGTGGCTTTATCGCCCACCATAAAACTAGCACTGAGGTCTAGATCGTGTTCCCATGCGGCCGCGACTAACATGCCGGTATTGGGTTTGCGCCAGGTACTCCATCGGGCAAATTCCGGGTTAGTACCGCCTTCTGGGGGGCTGAGATAGGGGCACACGAAGAGGGTATCTAAGACGGCTCCAGCTTCGGTTTCTAGGAGGTTACAGAGGCGCTGATGGAGGGCATGAACATGATCCATACCATAATAAGAACGGGCTGGGCCAGATTGATTGGTGACTAAACAACAGAATAAGTTGCGATCGTTTAAACGACGTACAGCTTGAGCAACACCGGGAATGAGATTGAGGTCTTCTACTCGATGGATATAGCCGACTTCCTGGTTAAGGACTCCATCGCGGTCTAGAAATACGGCAGGTTTCATGGGGATAGGGGGATGGGGGAATAAGGGATAAGAAAATAATAGCGATCGCCGGCCAAAGGTTGCCAAGAACCGATAACAGTTGAATTGGACATGAATTAACCTTACCAAGGCATACCAAGTTGGTTCAAGTTAATAACCATCGCTGATTGAAATGATTGAGGATGAAACCAATCAACTTTATTTAAGTCCGATAAGTGTTTGGGAAGCTCTTTTGTTGGCAGAGAAAAAGCGAGTTGTTTTAGAGCCAAAAAGTTCGCTTTATTTACAGACATTTTTCCAATTTATAAATCCAGTAAACAAGCTGGGTAATTGGTGGAATCAAAGAGAGTACAGTTATGACGACTATCCTATTAATTAGTGGTATATTTGGATTTATATCCTTTTCTGGATTGACAAAAAAACATCGCAAAACCCAGGAAACATAAGCAAATAACTGAAAAATACGATCCAATAATTTCCGATATATTTCCACTGGAATGTGTTTCCTTCCAACATCTCAAACACTTGGATGTAAACGGCAAAATAATACATCTCATCTCTTCAGTAGCAATGGTAGCCAGTAGTCCCAAAATCATCCCAACAATTGCGACTCTAATTTCCCGACTCATAGCTGTTTTATAATTTGATGACATCAACTCCTAATATAAACCGTCACCGAGAGCGAGCGAATGTTTGTAGTGATTGCTCTAGCCCTCTGTAGCTAGGCTTTTAAGCACTCTTCGTGCTTACTACAAACAAAGCACTATTTTAGGTGAAACAATCTACTACGGATAGAGTTAATGCGTAAGTCCTGTCAAAGTTATAGCAAGACGCTTTGCCCATTCTCCGACCTTATTCCCTATTCCCTAGCGCGAAGCACCTCTGCCCTCTCCCATCGGCTTTGCCCAGGGCAGAGCCGATGGGAGAAGGAGCTGGGAGATGAGGGCAAACAATAGAGTGCTAACTGCCGAGAATTTTCTCCAGCACCATTTGGGAGGTGATATCTGCCATTTTGCCCGTAGGGGAGGAAATACCGATATATTTATCGCTGGCAGGGAGTAATTTTTTCGGTTCTGTGGGGCCAAATAGGGCAATGGTAAAGGTTTTCACGGCCACAGACAAATGCATAGGGGCACTATCGGTACAAAGCATTAAATTGGCATTGGCAATCATAGCTGCCAGTTTACCTATATCTGGTGGAGACGTGACCTTCAAGTTGGGATTTCCTTGTAGGAGTTGGTTAACCAGAGCTTCATCTTCAGGGCCTTTCAGTACCACTATGGGTAAATCTGGCTGTTGCTGGTTGAGGGTTTGGACAATTTCTTGCCATTTTGCCACCGGATAAATTTTATCAATGCCTTTGGTTTGGGCTAATTGGCTAGACCCACCGTGAATTAAGAGATAGCCCCCTTCACCAATACCGAGGTCTTGCTGCTGCTTTTCGGCCCATTCAATGTCTTTTTTGGGCACATTGATGGAGAGTTCGGGACAGGGGCTGGTGATGCCCAAACCTTGGAGCAGGTCATAATACATATGAGCCGCATATTGCTCGGTTTTCAGGGGAATGGGGTTAGAGAGGAACATTGACCCCGGGCCTTGATAACTGATGCGGGTAGGAATACCCGTGAGCCAGAGAAGGAGTCCAACTGTCCAGCGTTGACCGAGGGAGAGGGCAATTTCATATTCGCGATCGCGTAAAATGCCCAATAGGTTTCCCCAGTCTGCTGGAGAGTTGCGGTCTTTGAAGTCAAAGGCAAACACATCGTTGACGGACTGACTGACGCGATATGCTCCCTTTGACCGAGGTTCAACAATGACATCGATTTCAGCTTTGGGATAGGACTGTTTCAGGCGATCGAGAGTCGGGAAAAACAAGATTTGATCCCCAATGCCACCCGGAACAAGGGCTACTACTTTCATGACCTTCTGTAGAATGTATGAACGCTTGCATTGTATCCGTTGTCTTAGGCCCACAGAGCAATTTTCATCGAAATGACTCGCCAACCCCACGATCAATTTGCCAAAGCCTACCTGAAAGAACTCCTCGAACCCCTAGGAACTGTGGAAGTTAGCCGCGAAATTCCAGGGGAAACCTTGCACATTGACCTCTTTTTCCAGCCCTCCCCGGAACCTCCCAGCAATCCTCCACCCTTGGGTTTACTGGCTCAACTGGCTTCTACGCCTTGCCTGTGGGAACCCTTTCGCAACTGTCCCAGTAAACGAGAAATTAGCAGTTGTGTCCTTAAACTGCTGTACATCCATGGCGAATTCTACCGTCAAGCCAAGCGAGATACACAACCGATAGAGACCCAAACCTTACCTACCCTGTGGATTTTAACCCCCACTGTATCGGAAAGAGTCTTAGATCTTTGTGGCGCTCACTCAGACGCAGAAAACTGGTGTACCGGAGTTTACCGGTTTGCTGAGATTTTCCACACCGGAATCATCGCGATTAACCAACTCCCAGAAACCCCAGAAACCCTCTGGTTAAGACTGTTGGGAAAAGGGGGAACCCAGAAAAGAGCGATCGAACAAGTGCTAGAACTGCCAGAAAATGATCCACAACGGCGTAATATCCTAGAACTCATTGGGATATGGCGAATTAATGTACAAGCTAAGATAGATCTCAATCCCGAAGACCAGGAGTTAGTTATGGAATTATCACCGGCTTACTTAAAATGGCGAGAAGATACAGTACGAGAAGGTATTCGACAAGGAATACAAGAAGGTATTCAACAAGGGATACAAGAAGGTGTTCAACAGGCTAAACGAGTAACCATTGAAACGTTATTAAGAACGCGGTTTGGTTCTTTGGATGAGGAGTTAGGGGGAATGATAGACAGCATGATGGAACGGTCTCTAGAAGAGTTGATTCCAGTCTGTATGCAAGAATCTCGTGAGGAGATGTTAGCCCGGTTTAGTCCAGAGAATTAATGTCCTTGTGTTCCCAGAAGCTGGGTTTCTTAAAGAAACCCGGCTTCTAGCTGGCGTATCGTAGATGGTAAACTACAGAGACACAGAGAAGGAGGGCGGGTTTAGGAAATTGACTCGTAGGTATTCTAGTTAATGGTAAAACCCGCCCCTACAAATCCATTGTTTCGGCTGTCGCCGACATGAAAATTATTAATTGTCAATTGTTAATTCATAAGGACTATGCATGTATTGATTCCAGCAGCAGGGATGGGCAAGCGGATGGGGAGCGATCGCAATAAGCTCTTATTAACCGTATTGGGCGATCCTTTACTCGCTTGGACGCTACGAGCAGCAGAAGCAGCGGAAACTGTTGAGTGGATTGGCATTATGGGACAACCGACGGATTTTCCGGCGTTTGAGGAGATTATCGGCGGCTTAGGCTTGCAAAAACCCGTCCATTTGATTGTGGGGGGTTCGACGCGCCAAGAATCGGTTTACAACGGCCTACAGGCGCTGCCAGAGGGCGCTGAGAGGGTTTTGATCCATGATGGGGCCCGGTGTTTGGTGACTCCGGAGCTATTCGACCGGTGTGCGATCGCTCTTCAAGAGTGCGAGGGGTTAATTGCGGCTGTGCCTGTCAAAGATACCATTAAGGTGGTCAATACCGAGCATTGGATTGAAAGTACCCCCAACCGCGCCGATCTTTGGGCTGCCCAAACGCCCCAAGGGTTTGCAGTAGACGCAATTAAAGACTGCCATGAAAAGGGACGCGCCAAGGGCTGGGAAGTCACCGATGATGCAGCTTTATTTGAGCAATGCCAGTTACCAGTAAAAATTGTCAGGGGAGAAGAAACGAATATTAAAGTAACGACTCCCATTGATTTGGCGATCGCCGAGCGTATTCTGCAACAGCGATCAACCGATCTCTAACCACTAGGATCGGCAGAAAAAAGAGGCTCTTACCCCATCAAAATCACGGTATCTATCACATGGATAATGCCATTGCTGGCTTCAATATCTGGCGCTAAAACCGTGGCATTTTTCACTTCAAAAATTTCACCACAGCGAATGGGAATGGGGGAACCTTCCAGAGAGGTCACACTTCCGAGATCCTTTAATTCATCAGTTGTATAGCGTCCAGCAACCACATGATAGGTCAGGATACGCTGAAGTTGGGGAATATTCTGCACCAAACTCTCTACGGTTCCCGGTAATAATTTGGCAAAAGCATCATCATTGGGGGCAAAAACCGTGAGGGGGCCAGGTTGTTGGAGTGCTTCAACTAACCCAGCCACTTTAACGGCTGTGACGAGGGTGGAGAAGGCATCATTACTGACTGCAATTTCAACAATGTTGGGCATTTTTTCGGGAATGGGGAAAACTTGGTTTCTAGGGGTTGGGGCAATTAACGATAATCTTGGCTTTGGATATCGGGTAAACGAGCTTCTGGGCGGAGGAAGCGATCCATTTGGGCTTCAAAGAATTGGCGATTTTTTAATAAGTGTTCGGGGTTAGGATCGTCTAAGGGATAGAGTAGGGCAACTCTTAAAGCTTGAATAACCGCAGAGGTAACATTATACATCGATCGCTGGAAGGTAATTCCCAACTGAATCAGCATATCATCTTCTCCTCGACAGTATTTTTGGTAATACTCTTCTAAATAAGGAGGGAGGAAATGGAGCATATCTTGCATTAAAAGAGTTGGGGGAATGCCTGCGGTTCCCACCGGGAAAACATCGGCGTAGAGAATGCCATAGTGAAAGTCTTTTTGCTCTTCGGGAACTTGTTTAGCTTGGGCGTTGTAGGACTTGGTTCCTCGGAAGGGCGCAGTACGGTAAAACACGGCTTCTACATAGGGTAAAGCCGCTTCATAGAGCCACATAAACCCTTTAGATTTGGGAATAATTTCATAACATTCATCACCAATATAGACATGGTGATAAATGGGTCGTCCGGCAGCAATGAAGATACCATTAACCAGGAAATTCATAGCATCGGGGACCGTTTTGAACTCTCCGGCATCATAAAGATCGCTCATTTCAAAAAACACGGGAGCCATGACTTCCCAGAATAAGCCCAAGTTAGCGTAGTAGGAGAGTTCGCGCACCTTTTCGTAGAACATTTGCGGGAAGAGCTTATAGAGTCCCAACATCAAGGGATTGCCCTTAAAATAAGCTTTAATGGCCTTATCACAGTTGGCGAGATATTCCTCACTCTCCAGATAGTCATAAAACTGACCCCCCATTCCCTGATGCCAGAGCATGGCACGCATACAGGCTTCGGCAAACTCCATGTTTACGCGATCGTGCCAGAGATGATGGAAAATTTTTGGGAGTTTTTTCTTCAGTTCTCCCTTGTCCATAAATTCCAATAATTCCGGGTGAGCGCTGGCTTCTCCTTTTTGCCAAACTCGAAAATCTGCGGTGTCTCCGGCATAGTGATTGGGGAGATCTAAATACTCTTGGGGTAAGAAGTATTTAAAGAAGGGTAAAGGGTCAAGAAAAACGCGCTCGGCAATATAGAGTAAATCTCGCCAATAGAAATCCATCGGCACGGCATAGGCTTTATAAATGCCGATAATTTGCATTAGGTTTTCCGGGGTATCCGGTAACATGGAACCACCGGCTTCTAGACGATGGATGACTTCGGCGTATTTGTGGGTTGAAGGCGGAATTTTTGTGGTTGATGACTCTAGGGTTTCAGGCATAGTTTTACTAGGGAACAAGGAATAGGGATTGCTAACCTGTTAAGGCTGTGTGCATTTTGTCAAGTTCTAAGCGCGAGCAAGTTAAACCCATTGGCTAACACACTATATATATAGTAGGGTGGGCAGGGCAACATTTGTATAGGAATAGGCAATGGGAAATATTGTTAAATATCCAAATAACTGCTGCTGCTCTGGTCGGTATGCAAATCAATCCCTGTGATGGCAATGGAACTGTGACCTAACGGGACTCAAACAAAAAAATGCAAAATGAGAGTATAACCATTATCGGAGAGTTATTCCACGTCGGTGTTGCCCAGATGAAAGAGAGTACCCCATCTGCTATGCCCTCTGGGAAGCCACTCAAATCAATAACCGTCGTTCTCCAGAGATTTTACCAAACCGTCAGTCAATCAACTACTGAAACTACCTCTAGGCGACAATTGACTGATAGAAAAGTTCCAAGTAAGAGCAAGACAAAGAAAAGCGTTTTAAGTTCTTCATCTACTCCTGTTCAGATGTCTTACTCCAAAGAGAATAAACTATATTAGAGTAAGTTGGAGGACAAGATCATGAAAATTCTATTAACCCCTGAGTTAGAACGACTGATTGAAAATCAAATTGATACTGGTCAGTATGCTTCCCCTAGTGATGTGATTTTAGCAGGAGTCAAGCTCTTAGAAGAAATTAACCGAATCTACCAAGGACGGTATGCCCAACTACGAAAAGAAGTGCAAATAGGAGTAGAAGCGGCAGATAGGGGTGAGTTACTAGATGCAGAAACAGTATTCAAGCATCTGGAGCAGAAATTAAGCGCTAAACGTGATCGATACTGATGAATTATGAATCTAATTTGTCGCTTTACCATTCCAGCCAGTCGAGATTTAGAAGCCATCCTAGATTACATTGCCGAATATCAGAGTATTGATGCTGCTGAGAAGCTAATGGAGCGTGTTAACCAAACTTGCCAGAGACTCGCTCAGTTTCCGGGGTTAGGGAAACGACGAGATGAACTTTGGCCGGACTCGCGCAGTTTTCCCGTTAATAACTATCTGATATTTTATCGGGCGATCGCCTCTAGTGGGGCGCAGCCCATCGCCGAGGGAGTGGAAATTTTAAGGATTGTCAGTGGGTATCGAGACCTAAAAGCCTTATTTGAAATTGATGAGTGAAATCTTTATACCCTTGAGCAAAATCACTGGAGATTCCTTTCTAGAAATCGACAAAAATTGTCTGTTTTAATTGTTAAATCTGAGCATCATATTTACGCCTACGAATTGGACGAGTTTCGTAACGTCTTGTGTCTTCTAGCTCCTTCAGAAGTTCAAGATCTTTCTTGAGTTCTTCTTCAATTAACTCAAGCAGGCGACTCACAACTTACCTCTGCTTCACTGCGATCGCAAGAACAAGCTTAGTAGGGTGGACAGGGCAAGAGGTGTAGAAGTTGAATATGATCGCTTCGCTACTCCTCCTGCCCACCGTACAGGCTACCCGCTAGTCATCATATTCTTCATCATCATGATACCGAATGTCTACCACTGTGCCATCGGCATAGGTGAGGGAAAAGGCATCAAATTCTCCATCATCGAATTCTCCGGCGACTGTGATTTCATCTCCGATATTGAGATTCAAGTCTTGCGACGAACGGGGGCCAGCATCGACGACTATGGTTCCGGTGGAATCTTGGAGAATAAACTCGTTTTCATCGGCTTCTCCCCAACCAATAATTGTGCCAGAAATAGTGGTATTTTCCTCTCGATTTAAGTTGCTAATAGAGGTGTTTTGAGCCTGGGTTACTCCAGAGACAGTGAGGGAAATGGGGAGGGCTAAAATAGCCGCAATTAATGTTCCTAAAGTTGTTAATTTCATAGTCGAGATCTCCTCTACAAGGGTAAATTTTGGGCAATTTCAATCCGAGCAGGTTGATGCAGTTCAGCGACGATGCGGTTGGTGGTTGGTTCCATCCAGCGCAATAGGAAATTGGGTTGAATGCCTAAAAAGAGGATAATGACGGTTAGCACTAAGGCTGGCCATTGTTCGCTCAGGGTAACGCGGGCATAATAAGCGCGAGAATTATCTAATTTACCGAAACAAGTGCGGTTAATTAAGATGACGAAATAGACGGCTGTTAATCCTGAAGAGAGGATGCACAGTAGGGTAGGAATGGGGAAGGTAGCAAAACTGCCTTGAAAGACGATAAATTCAGCCGCAAATCCAACTAGACCAGGGATACCAGCACTAGCCATTCCGGCTAAAATCAGGAGGGCACTGGTGAGAGGTAGGCCGCGAATGGGGTTCATTAAGCCGTTGAGAACGTCGAGATCGCGGGTGCCGGTGGTTTGTTCGACGATACCAACGAGGAAGAAGAGGAGGGCGAGAATTAAGCCGTGGGCAATCATTTGCGCGATCGCCCCCAAAACACTCAATTCAGTCCCTGCCGCCCCTGCAACCAGGATATACCCCATGTGACCAATCGAACTATAGGCGACCATGCGTTTAATGTCCCGTTGGGCGATCGCACTTAAGGCTCCATAAATGACGCTGACTGTCCCAATAATGGCTAACCCTGGGGCAATGGTTTCCCAACCTACAGGAAACAGTTGCAGTCCAAAGCGCAATAAGCCATAGGTTCCCAACTTAGAGAAAATCCCACCGAGCAGTACCGTGGTACTGGGGGAGGCTTCAACGTAAGTATCTGGCATCCAGGTATGGAGGGGAACTAGGGGAGTTTTAATACCAAATCCAATCAGGAGTGCAGTTAAGAGAAGGATTTGGGTAATCAGATCCAGGCTATTGATGTCTAGATCGCTAAACTCAAAACTACCCGAGTCACCCAGGAAGACAAGTCCTAAGAATCCTACGATTACCATTAAGCCGGAAACGGCGGTATAGAGGAGAAACTTGGTTGAAGCATAACCCCGTTTTTCTCCTCCCCAAATGGCAATGAGTAGGTAAAAAGGAATCAGTTCTAATTCATAGAAGATGATAAATAAGAGCAGGTTTTGCGCCATTAGAGCGCCGGCAATTCCACCGTTAATCAGTAAGATCAGGCTGTCATGAAGACGAGAGCGTTCGAGATCTTTACGGTTGGTGTAGAGGGAAATGAGGGTTAAAAGGCCATTGAGAACCAGCAGAGGCAAGGAGAGACCATCAACACCGACACTATAGTTTAGACCCAGGGGTTGAATCCAAGTATGGAATTCACTAAATTGGACTGCGCTCAGTTCTGGTGGGTTGAGGTCAAATAATTTGAGTAAATAGAGACTCCAACCGAAACTGGCAAGACTGGCAATAGTGGCGATCGCCCGACTCGATTGGGGTTTAGGATAGAGGAAAATGGCGATCGCGCCTAATAAGGGAATCAGGAGTAAGGCAGATAGCATAGGGAGAGTTGATTAAGGGAAAGCAGAAATTAGGGGATAAACGAGTAATAATCCAAAGAGAATGGTGCCCATAAGAATCGAGAGGGCATAAAACTGTACTTGTCCCGTAGTGTTGTATTTTAAACCTTCACCACTGGCGATGGTGAACAGACCGATCAAATTCACTGCACCATCGACTAAGATGCGATCGAACCAATCAATAAATTTGGCCAGAAATCCCACAATAGCGATGACCGTTACTTTATAGAGTTGGGCAGTGTAGAAATCGTAGGCAAAGAAATCTTGAATTCCTGGAACAGGAAGTTTAATGGGTTTGGGGATTCGGTCGCCAACATAGAGGAATAAGGCAATCCCAGCACCGATTATAGTCGAGCCAATTAGCAATAAAGAGGCGGGTTGTGTCACTAAACTCAGAGTAGGTAATAGTCCTAAAACGGCTAATAATTGGGGTAAATGGAGGGCAACACCGAGTAAAACCATCATCGGTAAAACGAGTGCCCATAATCCTTCTGGCGATCGCTTTGTCCAATCTGTAATGGAACCCGTAAATAGTTGTCCGAACACCCGCGCTAAACTACAGGCGGTTAATCCATTTACCAATAACAAAACGGTTAATAAAGTTGGGGATAACCCATTGGCAATTTCTGCAAGTCCCCAGAAACATCCGAGGGGAGGAACCGCTACTAATGAGAGAGCGCCGACTACATAGCAAATACCAGAAATGGGACGACGAGACCACAATCCACCCAGTTGAGTAATATCCTGGGCAATATTGTTTAGGATAATACCGCCTACCGCCATTAACATCAGCGCCATGGCGATCGCATAGGTCAACAGCAGCATTAACGCTCCTTGACTGTTTCCAGTCCCCACCGCGATAAACACAATGCCTAAATAACTACTGGTGGCATAAGAAAATACACGTTTAATGTCCACTTGAGCTAAGGCGATCGCCGCACAACTAACGGCAGTAAACGCCCCCACCGCAATTTCTGTATTCACCACAAAGGGCGATAACTCCAAAACCGGCTGCATCTTAATTAACACCCAAGCCCCGGTAGAAACCACGACCGCATTTCGGAGTACCGTTGCTGGCATCGGCCCTTCCATTGCCTCATCCAACCACAGTTGTAGGGGGAATTGGGCACATTTCCCCAACGGTCCAGCCAGCAGTGCTAAACCCAATAAAGTGGCGACTGTCGGATTCAACTCTACCGTATTCGCCCAAACGGTTAATTCATCATAATTCCAGGTTCCGGCCAGGGGGTAAAGAGCAACTACACCCATGAGTAAAACTAAGTCACCGACTCGCTTGGTCAGAAACCCATCCCTTGCACCCGTCACCACCAGAGACTGATTAAACCAGAAGCCAATCAGCAGGTAAGTTCCCAAGGTGAGGATTTCCAACATCACGTAGCTGAAAAATAAGGAGTTGGCGAGCATGAGAACCGCCATCCCTGCCTCAAAAACAGCCAGCAGAGCATAGAATCGGGGCCAACCCCAATCCATTTCCATATAGCCAATGGCATAGATTTGGGTGAGAATATTCAAGCCCAAAATCACCACTAATGCACCGACCGTGGTGGCTGAAACTTCAACATCAAAAGTAATATCCAGATTAGCGGCATGGAGCCAATTGAGGGAATAGTGAGTGGGCGCACCCCACACTTCCCGTAAACCGAGGAGACTATGGATAAAAGCCGCCAATGTCATTAATAAGTTAATATAACCAGCCGGTCGAGGGCCGGTTCGCCGAATCAAACCCGGTGACCAAGGAATTGTCATTAATAGACCGAGGATGGCATAAGCCGGGACTAACCAAATCGTTTGACTGAAGGTGTTCATGGGTGAGTCAATCATCCATTGGGGAGGAAAAGAGGAGCTAGACTTAAGCAATCCAAGTAGGATTACTTCTTGCCTCATTATTTTAGATGTTGCATTGCTAAAAGTCTATACCTTAAGCTGGATTGTAAAATGTTCTCGATCAAAAAACAAACGCGATCGAGCTGTGGCGATCGCCCCTTTCATCAGGGGTCAGAATGCTTATGTGCGATCGGTAGCGGATTTATAAGCATCACTTACACTCAATATAAGTGAGTCGATTCGAGACACCAACGGCGCTCTTTGCAACTCTCTTTGAGATTTTCCCTTCCCCAAGCCCCACATAACCCTTGCAGTTGTTGAGACTTACCCTTTCTTAAATGAGACAAGAGGACTCAGGACACTAAGCACTTTACCTTCAAACCCTAATGCTAGTTGACTCAAATTCAGAGTTGTTGCATTCAGTAATACAAGCAAAAATAAAGTTATAAAAAATGCTTTAATTTTATGTTATCCCCAATGGGGTTGAAGTGCTTTTTAAAGTTGATTATAGTAGTGCGTGGGGTTTGTGATGAAGATGCTAATTGCGATCAAACCCCATCTGCTTCTTCTTTTCAAGCTTCTTATCCTGTACTGAGAAGTGGGAAAACCTAGTTTCCCTATTCCCGATTCCCTAGCTGGCTAAGGATTTACCAATCACCTGAACCTTTCCTCGTTGTACTCCTCTTAGGATGCGACAAGCGGCTTTGTGTTCTTCGGTTCCAACTCCAAAGGTTTGGGACATGACTTGCAAGAAGAAGAATTCTTCGGCAGAGATTGCATTCATGGCTCCGACTGAAGCAAACAGATGTGAGATGTAGTCAGATAGTCTTTCTTTTGTGGATAGCATGGTATTCTTCCTCATTTCTTATGTTTTTATTGTCTTCAAAATTTTCTATTTAATGGGTGACACCCCTCATCGTGGAGGATGATCTTCATACGAGCTGAACTGTGATGGTAATTGAGCCGCCTTGGCGACGCAGATCACGGTCAGGCGATCGCGTCGCTTCTCTGCTTCTCTATCTCAGTTGGTTACCAAATCAGAGCCAGAGCGATAAGCTGTGGGTGAAATCTTCCGGTTTGTGAGTATGCGTAAACTAAGTCTCATTGCGTTGGGCCTATCATTGAGTCTAGGATTTGCCCTCAGCCCCCTTATGTCCCAACCCTCAGCAACAGCCCAAAATCGAACGGCTAGAGGTCTGGTGATTAAGCCGAGTGCCTATAGCGTCGAAGAAACAGAGAAACGCTTCATTCAAGTCCTTGAATCGAATGGGTTGAATGTTTTTACGACTGTCGATCATACCCAGAACGCTGCGAATGCTAATTTAGAGCTACCGCCTACCCGTGTGGTGATTTTCGGTAACCCTATGGCTGGAACGCCACTCATGCGGTGTCAGCAAAGCATCGGTATTGACTTGCCGCAGAAGCTGCTGATTTTTCAAGATGAGCAGGGCGTAAAAATTGCCTATAATGATCCGCGCTACCTCAGCCAACGACATGCCCTAGAGGGTTGTGGGGCGCAGGTTATTAATAAGATTGCTGAAGCACTCAATGGATTAACAGAACAAGCAATTAACCCCTAGATGTACGCGATCGCCATCACGGTAGAGACAAGGCACACCTTGTCTCTACAGCTTGTAATTATAGCGCTGCGCGGTATGGTACTTACAAGTTATAGGGATTCTCTCTTCTATGGAGTACAGCTTGAAGCCTTAGAGCCTAAGCAATACAAGCTATCGCCATTCGTGCCTATTCCCTATTCCCTATTCCCTATTCCCTATTCCCTAGCGCGCAGCGCTATAATTCAACGGACTTGATATCACCGTCACGACCAGTGATTTGTTGGAAGTTAAAAATTCTCTTTTATCCACATAAACATGACTTCGTCATTTGGACTCCATGATGCCAATGCATGGAAACCATCATTGCCACGATTTTTATCAGGAAACTCAGGAGTCGAATAGACCATAGATCCTTCATAAATCTTGGGTTCCCACCAATACGGGCCTTGTAGAAAAAAATTACTTTCCTCAGTTAATCCGGTTTTTGGCTCTAGACCTAAGTCTGACATCAATGAAAAAAATTGTTCTTCATCCAATTTTGCTTTCCAGAGCCATTCCGAGTCTATAAAAGATGCTTTATAGTAGTATTTGGAATCTTCAAGCGGTGAGATTTTTTCAACTGCTTTCTCCACAGAATATAATTCTGGAATCCCGCTCCTTTTGGGTGGAAAATCGACTAACCTAGAAACTCCAAGAGACAAAGCCACGACCACAAAAGATATCCAGCAGATCTTAGCAATTCGGCTACGGGTAGTTGAGCAGAGTAAGTCGATTGGTGTCCGGAATTTCGATCTGCCAACCAAGTTGTAGAGTACAATCGTGATTCCCGTCGTCACAAGAGGCCACCATAATACACCAGAGGGTGAAGCAACAATAAAAAAAGCAACAATAAAAAAAGACCAGGGTTGTAGAAGAAGGGCAGGAAGAGATATAGAACCTATTGCCGCCCCTAAAAAAATATCTCTGTAGATTATTCCCATCAGGAAACCCAACTGAAAAACAAATGCCGCCAAGTAATTGATCGCTAGCAGCAAAATTATTTTTCCCGCTATTTTTTTCATTCTTTTCTTTTAACTATTGTTTCGTCTAAAATAGTGCATTAGCTGCAATTCGTTGTAGGGGTTTAGCCCTAAAATGTTCGGAGCGCTAAAGTGCAACAACGGAGGAAATCTAATGCATGAGGGTATGGGTTTATTTCTCCCCCTCTCCCCTATTCCCTCACCTTCTGCCAGAAGTCTATGACTCAACCAGCACTGCGTCCCCACAAGGCTAACCCACTGCCCCGCCCGCGAGCAGCAATCAACTTATCTTGGACTAAAAAATAGTTGAAAAACGCCAGTTCGCGGATGGGCGCACCATAAAATCGGGCATTGCGATTTTCTCCGTTGCGAATCAGAGTAGAAAATAAGACTTTATCGAAGAACTTGATTTGCATGGTGGTAAAGTCAAAAGCTAGCAGGGAATTAGACTTTAACCGTTTAGCCGGCCCAAAAACCACTAGAGTAAACAAACCAATTTGAATCCGGTTCTCTACTTCCCCCGCTTCAAATTTCTCTTGATCGATACCTTCTAAATCAGCCAACGGACGATACACCAATTGAATCGGAATCAATCGCAGTAAGGTCTGCGCTAACCTCATCTGCGTTAAATTGAGCGATCGCCCCTGTTTTTCCCCCGTGATCCAACATAAGCGCCAAGCTCCGCTCAGTTGCTCGAAGCCATAGGGCGTTTTCTCCCTTTTCGCCAACTTTTCCCAAGCCAACAGTTCCTCTACTACTTCCCCCGCAGGAGGAGCCACCACTTGGGGATTAAACATAGATGCTACTGTTTGTTCCAATACCGCCAAATTCGCCATGTTCATTACCCGGTTTATCGATTCAATCTTATAAAGCCTTTCTCTTTTATGGCAAACTGAAGAAAAGCCTGCTAAATCAATCGATCCATCCCCTAGGCAAATATCACCAGGAGATCTCGTAGACTGATGAGCCAAAAACCCATCCTTCTTTGGTATCGTAACGATCTACGATCGCACGATCATGAACCCCTAAACCAAGCCCTGAAAACCGGCGCTGTGGTGATTCCTGTATATTGTTTTGACTCTCGTTGGTTACAGAACACCTCTTTTGGGTTTTCCAAGATGGGGGTTTTTCGAGCTAAGTTTCTCCTGGAAAGTGTTGCTAATTTGCGCCAAACCTTAAGAGATCTAGGGAGCGATCTGATTATCCGCCAAGGCTTACCGGAAAACGTGATTGCCCAGTTAGCCATAACCCTAAACGTCAGTGCCCTTTATTATCATCAGGAAGTCACAGCAGAAGAAAAGTTAGTAGAAACTGAACTCAATAAAGCCTTAAGCCAACATCAGATTAGTACCCAGGGCTTTTGGGGGTCTACATTGTACCACCCTGAAGACTTACCTTGGGCGATCGCCGAGATCCCCGAAGTCTTTACCTCCTATCGGAAACCCGTTGAAAAAAGCTCTAGGGTACGTCCTACCCTTCCGACTCCTGATGCTCTTCCACCCTTACCGAATTCCCTTAACCTCGATCTGGGAACTCTCCCCAGCTTAGAAGAGTGGGGACTAGAACACCCCCGCTCCGATCCAAGAGCCGTTTTATTTTTCAGGGGTGGAGAAAAAGCAGGACTACAACGGATACAAGATTATATTTGGCAGGGCAATCATTTAGAACATTATAAAAAAACTCGCAATCAAATGTTAGGGGCAGATGGCTCCTCTAAATTTTCTCCCTGGTTAACCTTCGGTTGTCTATCTCCCCGTTTGATTCATGAAGAAGTGCAAAACTATGAATCGGAACGAATCAAAAATGAATCGACTTATTGGCTAATTTTTGAACTCATGTGGCGCGATTATTTTCGCTTCATTTGTGCCAAACATGGGAATAAAATTTTTTACGCTTCTGGACTGCAAGGATTATCTTTACCCTGGAAACAGGATTGGAAACAATTTGAACGCTGGCAACAGGGAATTACCGGATTTCCTTTAGTAGATGCCAATATGAGAGAGTTATCCACCACTGGGTTTATGTCGAATCGAGGTCGGCAAAATGTCGCCAGTTTTCTGACCAAAAATTTGGGTATGGATTGGCGCATGGGCGCGGAATGGTTTGAATCGTGTTTAATCGATTATGATCCCTGTAGCAATTGGGGAAATTGGAATTATTTGGCAGGAGTTGGCAATGATGGACGTGGATTCCGCTATTTTAATATTGCTAAACAATCTCAAGAGTATGATCCTAAAGGACAATATGTTAAGCATTGGTTGCCTGAATTAGCCCATGTTCCACCGACTAAAATTCATCAACCGTGGAAGTTATTAGCAGTGGAACAAAAACGGTTTGGTGTGCAGATGGGGGTGGATTATCCTTTACCGATGGTCGATTTAAGTGAATCGATGCAAATGAATCGCCATATTTATGAGATTACTAAATCTTAGGGAATAGGGAGTAATAGAATTGCCTTCATCTGCGTGTCTGGAGTTGCCCGCGTCTGGAGCGTCCCCCTATCCCCGTATCAACCCTTACTCAAGATAGTGGAGAGTATATCTTTCATAAATCTTTGGTTAAAGATCCGTATTTTCACAGGATTAATTAATCACATGATAGAATCCCCCTATACGCTTTAAGTTTCTTTCAACCTCAATTCAGTATTCTCGACAATTTACGGAAATGGATGATTTAAATTATTCTGAGAGATACGTGTGCTTCTAAAGGATATCATCCCGCTTCTCATGAGAGGGTGATATCAAAAAAGACAAACAACAACAGACAGAGTTTTAGCAGAATTAATCATGACCTACAAGACGACAACTCAGTTCCTTGGAACATTAACGACTCTCGGTTTAGCTACACTCTTTACCTCCCCTGCACAAGCAGCCTCTTTAGGAGGAACGTTCAGCGTTTTCCTCGATTGTAACAATGATGGCATGGCCCACCAGAGAAACCAAAACATCAATGGTTGGCAATTCACTCAAGATGCAGTTGGAGATAATACAGACGGCCCGCTATACGACATGCGAGGAATGGCTACTACGGTAACCAACGATGGGAAAGTCGTTGTGGTGATGACTGGGAACACAAGCATTAATGGCGAAGGACGCGATCGCAGTAGCAACGCGATCGCTTGGGGTGACCTCTTCTTCACTTCTGGTAAGCAAACCTTTGAAGAAGCTCAAAACGCCGGTAAGCTCTTTGCGATTCACTTCTCCCAAGCCAATGATTCTAATGCTCCTGAAGTCGGTGTTTACAATAGTGTGACCGCTCAAGGGGTAGGCATGCACAACTTTGGTCACCGCACCTATAGCAACTACATGGATTTGGTGGACTCTGATGTCACCAACTTCTTTGGAGATATCCAATCCAATGAGCTAGGTGGGAATAACCCCTACTACAACCTCACTGGGCCAGGATACAATGTGATGGCTCAAGGAACTCGTGCCTACAATGATGGATTTTCCTTTGTTGACAGCACTCGTTTGAGTGATTTAGGATTTGATGCTTCTGGATTTGATCATGCAGGAGAACACCTCATTGCCTTTGAATTCAATCTCAAGGCTTTGACCCAACCGCTCCCTCTAGATGAGCAAGCCGAACAACTAGGTGTGGAATGGATTTGGGATGATGACTTCCAGACCATCAAGGATGAGTATAATCGTCTCCAGGCTGAACAAAAGCGGATCTGGAATAAAGAAATTAAAGACCATCACGAAGAGAACAAAGAGATTCGGACAGGAACTCCTGGTTTCAATGAAATCTGGGCTAATCGACAAGCCGCTTTAAACGTCAGAAATGCAGCGAATAAAATTCAAAAGCAGGTTAAGTTGATTTCTAAAACAGAAGGGCAGATTGCCGAGTTGAATGAGAGAGAAGCCAACGATCCCACCTGGAACACCAAAGACGAGAAATACCGCAAGTTCCTCCAGGATGAGATTAAGAACGCCAACAAGGAAATCCAGAAGATTAATGAGAAGTACGGAACAGAGGCTTTAGCCACAGCTCAGGATGACTGGAAAACGGCAAACCGTGCTTATGGCAACCTGATTAATCAAATCCGTGCAGATAACCCTAGATATGTAGACAATGAAGAAGCGATGGTAGAACCGACTGCACGTCGCAAAGCAGCGATCGCCGAACGCAATGTGCAAAAACAAAAGCGTAAAGATTTAGAGCGGGAGATTCAAGACATTCTTGCCGGTATGCGCCAGGAGATTGTTGCACAAGCTGAGGCCAAAGAACAGGTCTTGGAGGAAAAATATGGAGTACGGACTTCAGCGAGCGATCGCACCGTCACCACCGTCTCTGAGTTTGAAGATCCCGTTGATGTACCCGAACCCTCTGTTCTGGCTGGTTTAATGTTATTTGGCTTAGGCTACGGCAGTACTCAACTGCTCAGAAGAAAGCAAGGTTAAGATTGTCCGAATCTCAATTAACCCAGCAGATTGATTTCATCCCCCCTTCATATGGATTGTGAAGGGGGGTGTTGATTTTATAGAGCAATAGAAAAATACTCAGCAGATGACAACCAGCTTAAATATAAGGCTGGGTTTAGCTTTGAACTGCCTTATCTCCCCTTGAAGGAGTAAACATGAGATAAAATATAGACATTTATGTCTCACTTAAGTTAATATAGTCTCATAGACAACCCAACCTTCTCGAAAAGTTGGGTTCAGCGATTACAAGCAAGGGAGGTTATCAAAAAAACAAGAATTGAGCCTGGTAACACCAGTCGCGTTGCAGTAGAAGGATTAACCGAAAAGTTCCTTTTGCTCAATCCGCTCATCAACAACGACAGTTCAAGAACCGTTGCAAAAAAGGTCAATTAGCGCCATTCATCGGTGCATCCCAAGAAATGGAGATCCCAATCATAACGGAATTATCCAAAGTTTTCCTCTAGAAAATTTAAACTAAAGGAGAGGGCAAGAAAATGAAAGTTTATTTAATTAAAGCATCCGCAGGAAGCGACTTTTCCAAGTACAAAGCCGAAACTGGAGGCCCGCCGCAAAATATTTTTTCTACAGCAGCCGCAACACCTGCATGGATTGACATTGAAATGACAGATGAGACGATTGGCATGAAAACCAATTTTAATTCCCAGGCAGACCTAGTTGCAATTTTCATGTCTACACCCGATGCATTGAGAGCCTACGAAATAGCCGATCGATTCCGTGCCCAGGGCAAAGCGATTGTACTGGGAGGACTGCATACAAAATTTATGCCTGTTGAAGCCGCAAAGTACGCAGATACGCTTTTAATTGGGGAATCAGAAGAAATTTGGGAACAACTGCTGCAAGATTATCAGGACGGTCGATTAGAAAAACAATACAAGCGGGAAACTCCTTTCGACCTGTCAAAAGTCAACCCTTATCCGATTGATATCATTCCCCCTTCTCGATATCATTATACTTGGTCAGTTCTCGTTTCGAGAGGATGCCCAATGCATTGTGATTTTTGTTTGGTTCATGAATTCTTTGATCAATTTCAGTTGAGACCGGTAGAGCAAATTGTTGCAGAAGTAAAAAGGCTCAAAAAGCTTGGAGTTCAATGGGTAGAACTGCATTCTGACAATTTAACCGCAAACCGGAAATATGCCCTAAAATTATTCAAAGCTTTGGCTCCTTTGAACATGAATTTTTATGGAGAAACAACGATCTTAATCGCTAGAGATGAAGAACTCTTGCAAGCAGCGAAAGAAGGTGGGGTAAAAGCTTTACTATTTGGGATTGAAACGCCGTCAGAAGCTGTGTTAAAAGCCCAAGGAAAGAGCTTTGTGAAGCCGGCACGGATCAAAGAGTATGTCCAAAAGGTCAAAAGTTATGGAATAGAAGTCTGGGGTGACTTTCTTTTTGGTCTGGATGAGGAAGAGAAAGAGATTTTTCAAGAAGCACGATACTTTATCGAAGAGATAGGAATAGATAAGGCAATTCCCCATTTGATGATTCCTTTCCCTGGTTCAAAGACATTTGAAAAACTGGATTGTGAAGGGAGAATTTTAACTAAGGACTGGTCAAAATATGATGGTACACATGCCGTATATCAACCCCAAAACATGACTCCTGAAGAACTCGAAAATGGCCTGTACTGGCTTTGGGTAGAGCAAAGTTGGGGCTGGGCAAGTGCCTTGAATGCAACCCGAAACCTAATGAGTTCTATCAAAAATCACTTGTTTAACCCTACTTCATAGACATTGTTGATTGGGAAGTTTGGATAGCAGTTAACTGAGGAAATTTTGTCTGCAATGACACTATAGCAGAGAAGGATTTTTTTAGGACAGTGAAGTTATTGTTTTAGGCAATAGGCAGTAGGTAATAGAGCAATAAAAAATGTCCTCACTCTTCCTTTCTCTGCTATACCCGTTAAACCTATAACTTTTGTTTCAATTCCGGTATCTGTATGTTCGTGTTGTCTCTTATTCGTCAGACTTTATAAGGGGTGTACCTATAGTATTTAGGCCGAGAATCTAAGCGAATATGGAGCCAGGAAACCCCCATGCCAGCCGTATTTAACCAAATTGGTGAAACGGGCGATCGCCTCAATTGAGCCACCATTTCTCCAGCTATAGTTGCCCATAATTCGTGCTGTTGAGACTCTGGAACCTCTCGCACAAAGGAAGCTAAATGAACATAACTTGAGTTAGGACCAATTGGACAAGGCACAATTAAACGAGCATCCTTGCCCAAATTGGGAAAACTAACCACTGTTTCCCCAACAGAGACTGAATCAAAATAGGTCTTAAAGGCATCTGGATCGGGAGAACGGCATAAACTCGGTTGATTAATCAGTACATATTCAAAGATGCGATCCAGAGTTTGGGAAGTACAAGGAGGCATTTCCCAGCGAAAGGCAGAAAAGCGGCAATCAGCAAGTATATAACTATAAAATAAGCGAAAGTCAGGGTTATCTTGCCACAGTTGCAAGACTTCTTGAACGTGCAGATAATCCTTGCCGGTACGGATACGATATTGGACAATCTGACCGACTTGTATTTCCTTAGCTTCAATCTCCCACATCATACGATTATCTCATCGGATTACTTGTTTAGAAGATTTGATGCATACTCTCAACGACTTGTTCAATAAAATCAACTGCATCATTAACTATTATTGCATCAATCGGCCAGCGATTACCGATACCAAAACTCAGATCAATGTCAGGTTTATGGGCAATTTTATTGCGTCGATCCACAATTAAGCTGAGTGGTTGTTTCACATCTTTTGCCGATCGCCTTTAATATCACCTACAAGAATTACAGCGCTTTGCGCTGCTATGAGGGACAGTATTGAATCCTTAAAGCCATATACCACAACCCTATTCCCTAGCGCAAAGCGCTATATGTTGTTACGGTCTAAGACTGGAATTGTTTTTTGAGAAATACTTTCTTGTATTTTCTCGGCCTAGGTTTTAAGAGCTGCCGTTTCCTTGTTGTTTCTTATGCGATAATTTTAGACCATGATTCCTACTATCTTGGGAGACAAAAATTGAGAAGCTAGAATTAAAACGGTTGTAAGCTTAAGATTTTCTTATTTTTTGAAACAAGGGCTTTCTTGCGATCGCCCCAACCCTTATCATTAACGGGTCGGTCTAGAAAAAGTTGACATGCCTAACGCTAATCCTCGTCAAGTTGCATTTTCAATTCTCAAGGAAATTGATCGCCACGACACTTATACCGATGTAGCCTTAAATCGGGGCTTGAATGGGGCACAACTGGCAATGGTAGACCGGGGTTTGGTCACAGAATTGGTGTATGGGGTCGTGCGACGCAAGCGATCGCTCGATGCGCTGATCGGTCAATTTGCTCGTAAACCGATTGAGCAGCAACCGGCGGATTTACGGTTAATTTTCTATTTAGGCTTGTATCAACTGCGGTATCTGAATCAAATTCCAGCTCCTGCGGTGGTGCATACGACGGTGGAGTTGGCAAAAAATAATGGTTTACGAGGCTTATCTGGAGTGGTAAATGGAGTATTACGACAGTATACGAGGTTACCTGGCGATCCCCTGAAGTTACCCGATCCAGTTGCCCAACGTTTGGCAATTCTCCATAGTTATCCCGACTGGATCGTGGAAAAATGGTTAACCCAACTCGGGGAAACGGAAACGGAACAGTTATGTGAGTGGTTTAACCATCCTCCCCATCTGGATCTGCGGGTGAATATTCATAAAACTTCGGTGGAAGCAGTCGAAAAGGCTTTCCAGGACTCGGATATTCCGGTGGAGCGACTGCCCTATTCTCCCCAAGGGTTGAGATTATTGAAAAAAGTAGGAGCGGTGCAGCAGTTACCCGGTTTTGAGCAAGGATGGTGGAGCATCCAAGATGGTAGCGCCCAACTGGTGGGGTATTTGCTCGATCCACAACCCGGAGAAGTGGCGATCGATGGGTGTGCTGCTCCTGGAGGCAAAACCACCCATTTAGCCGAATTAATGGGCGATCGCGGCACA
The DNA here is from genome assembly GCF_028330985.1 of Roseofilum reptotaenium CS-1145. Taxonomy (NCBI): domain Bacteria; kingdom Bacillati; phylum Cyanobacteriota; class Cyanophyceae; order Desertifilales; family Desertifilaceae; genus Roseofilum; species Roseofilum reptotaenium. Next base: position 68,520 of record NZ_JAQMUE010000074.1, read on the forward strand.
ATTTGGGGATGCGATCGCCAAGGTTCGCGCTTGAAAAAGGTAAACCAAAATGCCCAACGTCTGGATTTACACTCAATTAAAACCCGTGTGGGGGATCTGCGCGAGATTGAAGATTTTTCCCAAAAAGGCGATCGCGTCTTAGTTGATGTTCCCTGTTCCGGGTTAGGGACACTCCACCGTCATGCCGATGCCCGGTGGCGACAGTCTCCAGAGTCCATTGAACAGCTATCGATGCTACAACAGGAACTGTTGACAAAAGCCGCATCTTGGGTGAAACCTGGGGGACTTTTGGTCTACTCCACTTGTACCCTCGACCCCCAGGAAAATGAGCAGGTGATTAGCCTCTTTTTAGACCAGAACCCCCAGTGGAAGATTTCTCCCGTGCGATCGCCGGAACCCTTAGCTCATTTGTCTACCCCTGAAGGCTGGATTAAGATTTGGCCTCACCGTCATCAGATGGATGGCTTTTTTATGGTGCGTCTCCAACTCACGTAGAGCGCTACGCACTAGAGGAGAACAAAGCTTTAAGAGTCCGTTTTGTCTTTATTCATGTCGGGAATATAATCGGGTTTTTCTGCATCTTCCCATCCTGCGGGGCGCTTAGAGTTGTACCAGGCGATCGAACCGATCGCCACCGCAGCAATAAATCCAACCACATAAACCAGGGTAAAGGCGAGAGGAAACGATCCAGCTTCCATGAGGATTAACATACGATGAAGTCCTGTTTTAAAAGTCATCTTTCAGGATATAGCGGTTTCGGCAATTGATCGCCCAAACCACTAATTTATAATCCTTTCAACTATCTATCAGACCGGATTGTAAGAGCGAACAGCCGTTCACTCTTACAGCTATCGCAGTGAATGAGTTGGTTAGGACAGTTAGGTTATGGTTTTAGGCAATAGGCAATAGAAAATGTCCTAACTCTCCTTTTTTCTGCTATATCATAAGCTACCCGATCAAACGCTAAAACCCGACGTACCAAAAGCTATTGCCTTGTCCCTCTTGCGTTTATCGAGTAGTCCCACACGAGACAGGCCTTAAATTGCGTTTATTTCCCTCAAACCCATCCGAAACCCAACCGGAGACTGGGGAAATGATAGAAACCCAAGATCGCCCGGTACTATCCATTCGAGCTGTTGTCGATCGCAGCATGACCAAAGTTCCTGGAGTTAAAGTCTCAACAACCGTCCCTGCTTCCGTAGGTACAGAGCGCACATTGAGACCATCATCAACTAAAGGGGTAACTCGATGACATAAACTCGTGCTGGGTTGAGCCAGAGCAGTTGAGGTACGACTCGGTAGAGCAGGAACTCTTGAAGAGGACTCTTCACACTCCTTTAAGCGCCCTTGTTGAATAAATCCCGGACGGGGTTCTAGTACCGTACGCCATCCATCTACTAACTCTGTTGTCATCACAACAGATTCATCAGGAAGAACACTTCTAATCGGTTTAGATCCGGTAGAAGGGTCTTGATAAATAAATGTACCCACACTAGCACAGAGGGTAATTTTTTCCGTTGTACAGAGTTTGAGGTCTCTAGTACGGACAAAACCTACAGTTGGCTCAGTGATAGCGATCCATCCATTTTGTACGTTTCCCCCTAAGATCACCCGATCGTTGACTTGAAGGGCACGAATTTTGCCCGAATCATCACTAGGTTCGTAGTGGATGAAAGTTCCCCGACCAGCAGCCCGACATTCTCCGGTAATATCTTCAGCCTGGGACACATAGGATGGTATTGGAGAGGCGATCGCTGGTAGCGATCGACCTGGAAAATGAGCCATCATTAATCCGAAAACGACTAACCCATGAAGGCCGTATTTCATACTGCTATACTCCTCAAGTAATCTGAATCCTGAGCAAGCTATGACCCACTGCTGTTGGAGTGCGATCTTCTGCCCTTTAGTCTTTTCAGTTAAGGATATATCATCAAATCCCCTTTGATCCGGTTCTTTATTCCGGAGTCAGAAATGGTAAAGTAGAACCTGAACTAGCATAGTCAGTTGTCCACCTTTGTATTTTTTTTGTCTAGCTTCAGTTATCCCAAATACTCCTATGAAGCTCAAATCTACAGTTACAGCCTTGATATTGTCCTTATTGGCGGTTGGGGCAACCGCCCAAATCAAGAGCAATCAAACTCAAACCTTTGCTTGTGGCGCTTCCCGTGATGGTATTCCCACAACGCTTGCTCTCGTTCCTAGAGGAAATATTCCCATTATTCGCTGGGTTTCTGAATATTTTACGCCTTTTGGCTACGATCCTCAGACTCGATGCGAACAAGTTTCCAATCGCCTACAAACCTACCAGGAACAGGGAATTGCTAATTTTATCACTACGGGTATTCAAGATGGTCTGGATGTCATTTGTGTCTCTAGTGTCTTGGGAGGACCCTGTACAGGACTCCTGTTTACCCTCCAACCAGGAGAGAGTGCAAGTCGTGTCATTCAGGATTTATTTGATGTCGGTCAATATGGTTTAAATCCTTTATTACAAGGGTCAAATACGGATCAAATCTATATTGATTTAAACCAACTCATGGATCAAGCTACCGTAGAAAATGATTCAGTAAATTCTCGTTAGTCAGAGCTAAAAAATATTCTTAGGAACCGAGATCGGTTCTTTTTTTGTCTTTTCTCTATTGAACTAACTCCCTAATTTTTGTTCGCAAACTTGAATTGATCCATTTTTCTCGCTACACTAATTAATAAACTCAACACAACCGTAGCTAGTGTTTAAACTGCCCTTGTGTTAAGTGTTCTTTCTTCCTCACTACTGTTGTTCACTTACTCAATTGGCTCAGTGCTTTTTTATACTTAATAGCTCAATTAAATGACACCAAAGACCCAACTCAACCTTGATGGGTGATTTAGATTCAATCCCTCGGTTTCAAGGGAGCAACATGTAATTTTTTGCACTCAAAAATGAGGACTACTGAAAGAATAATTCACGAGTAATGCTCTGATGATCCGGACAATTGACTGAACTGAATGAACTACAAAATAGTCTTTCTGATTAATCTCTCTCTTTTAAGTTCCTACTGTTCTTTCTGTTGGACTGTTTTTCTAGTCCTACTTATTGGCATAAATTTGGATACTTGCTTTCGTAGAGGGGTGGGAAGCTACCTCGAATTTCATACAAGGGGTTTTACCCCTATTCCCATAAACGGTATTATGTGATATGGAGGAGTGCATTTTAGCAAGCCAAGCCCATCAGAATAGAGGTGGGATGAGGGTAATTCATAGATTGGGAGTGGATTAACAATGAAACGCCTCGTGATAGTGTTGGTGGCTGGTGTAAGCAGTTTATCCCTAGGGCTATCCTTAAAACTGCTTCATGAGCAAGTGTCTTATCCTCTCTGTAACCATACTCCTAGTGGAACTAGCTTATCATATACAGAAATAAAAAACATAGCTCAGACAATTACAGTTAAGGTAAATACTGGAACCACTGGGGGTTCAGGAACCTTAATTCACCGAGATGGAGCAATTTATACGGTTTTAACGACTCGTCATGTCATTGCGACAGGAGATTCTTATCAGATCGAAATGCCTGATGGTCGGGTTTATCGAGCTAGGGTTCTCCAAGATTTACCTCTGAATCAGCAAGATGTAGAACTCCTACAATTCCAATCATCAGAGGATTATCAAGTTGCTCAACTGGGATCATCGGCGACGTTAATGATCAATGAAAAAGTTATAGCAGCGGGATTTTCAGATGAGACACAAACTTTGAATTTAACCAAAGGCGAAATTACATTGATTCCCGATCAATCCCTACAACAGGGATATCAGATCGGATATACCAACGATATTTATAAAGGGATGAGTGGGGGCCCAGTCCTAAATTTGAGGGGAGAACTGATGAGTATTAATGGCATGATGCCTTACCCTCTCTGGGGCAATCCCTATGTTTTTGAGGATGGATCTCGACCTAAGGTTCCCTTGCAAAATCAAATGAGAGAAGTGGCTTGGGGTATTCCCATACACCGAATCGCTGAAGCTGTTCCAGAATGGGTTAATCTGAACTTAGTTCACCAAGTGGATGCGATCGCCCAAAAAACAACGGTCTTGATTGCTAACTCTAAAAGTATTGGCTCTGGGATCATCATTGGCCAGAATAATTCAACCTATTATGCCTTAACCGCCGAACATGTTATCCGTAACCCAACGGATTATCACCTGGTGGCTCCAGATGGTCAGTGTTACCCCATCAACCCAGAACAAATACGACCTCTAAAAGGTGTAGATTTAGCCATTGTAGAATTTGAGAGTCATCGACCGTATCAAGTCGCGACGTTAGGAAACTATGATTGGCGTAGCTCCGAGAGCTTAAATTATGTCTTTGTATCCGGTTGGCCAGTATCTTCTCCAAAGCGAACCTCCCATCCTCCCACACGCCTCTTAAGTACTGGGCGGTTGCTCAGTCAGGATTCCCAGATCCAAAGTGCCCTAGAAGTAACCCAAAGGCAACCGGGAATTGAGTCTTTATCTCTAACCTATGGCTATGAAATGGTTTACTCTAATTTGACTGCTCCAGGAATGAGTGGAGGATTAATATTAGATACTCAAGGTCATGTGATTGGGGTTCATGGTCGGGGTTCGGGAGAAATTAAAGAAGATGAAGAGGGGGAAATTCGTCCCCTGAAGTTGGGCTATGGAGTGGGAATCCCCATTGAGACCTTTTTGGACTTAGCCTCTTCTGTGGAAATTGATCCCGCCTGGCTAAAGTTAGACTCTAATCCTCCCCCGCAGTTACACGCCACTGCACTTGAGCATATCCGGGACTCTCTGTTGAAACATTTGGAAATACCAGGGAGTAGTACGGATAAGATTGCCTGGTTTAATTATGGCATGAACCTCTGGCAATTGGAGCAGTACGAAGAAGCAATGCTGGCCTTTAATTGGGCTATTCAACAGGATCAATCTTTCTATCAAGCTTGGTACGGTTTAGGCATGATGTTGCGCTTTCAAAAACGCTACAACGAGGCATTAGCTGCTTTTGAAGAAGCCATTACTGAAAGTGAGGGCACCTTTGCACCGGCTTGGCGGGCGCGAGCAGAAGAGCTAGTCTGGTTAAATCGATATGATGAAGCTCTGAAATCCATTGAACAGGCGATTACTTTAGTTCCTCATGATATTCATCTCCAAGAGCTACAAGGTCATTTATTACAAAGACTCCAGCGCTACTCAGAGGCAATTCAGGTGTATGAAGAAGCTCTGAAATTATGGCATAGAGATCAAGGGGTTGGCCTTTCCGCCCAGATCGCCGATCAGGAGGGGGGTGAACATCAGGCTTTATGGGATCATTCATCTCCTTTGAATTTACCAGAAAATATGGCGATGATCTATGAAAATCGGGGAGATATGAGAGGAGCAGTCACGGGAAAATTACGGGTGATTTCCCATGGGGATTCCCAGAACGTGACCTTAATGTTAAATTTAGCTCTGGCTTATCTCAATCGAGGCAATCGCTATGCTGGGAAAGAACAATGGCAAGATGCGATCGCCGATTATAGTCGAGCGCTAGAACTTGAACCTCAGAATGCTTTTACCTACGGAAACCGGGGGTTAGCCCGGTCTCGAATTGGAGATCAGCAAGGGGCGATCTCTGATTTACAACAAGCTGCTGCGCTTTTTGATACTCAAGCAGATGTTACAAATTTTAAACGCGCCCTGGACGCTTTGAAGCAATTGGGCAGTTGAGGGTGATGGAGGAATGGGGAGATGGGGAGATAGGGATATTCCCTATTACCCATTACCCATTATTAACGCCGTCTTCTGCGACCACTGCTGAATCCGGAAGAGCGACGGGAGGTTCCGCTGCCAAAACTGGATGTACGCTGTTTGGATTGGGAATTGCCAGAAGAGCGCAAGTTAGAGCTACCATACCCAGAACCCGTCGAGCGATTGGCATTAGTCGAATTGGGTTTACCGTTGGTGGTGGTACTGGGAGAACGGAGATTGCCAGTTGTGCGAAGGGTTTGACGATTTTTAACTGCTGCTGGCGGTTGATTATAGCGACTTTGGTAACTGTTTACAGCTTGGCTATAGGTATTGCCATAGCCACCATAACCAGTCATTACTGTTCCAGCTTGATAGACAGGGGGTACATAATAAGTTGGACTAAAGAGCATATTGGCAACTGCCTGTCCTGCTAATGCTCCTGCAAACGGTGTCCAGAAATTAGATTCTCGGCGCACAATAACCGTTTCTGTTTGTCCCGTTTGCGGGTTAGTGCGATCTTCAGTCACATTATGAACATATTGGATTTGAAAATCTGGAGTCATATAGAGAAGAGCGCGATCGCCTTCAATTTCAGCATAAGTGCTTTTTCCCGCTTGAATCTGCTCATCCGTGAGTCGTGCCATCTGTACATCACTCGTGCGAAATAGGGGGCCAGTTCCTGCCGGAGTATTCAGTAACATCAAGCCATACTCCCCCGTACCATCATCATAGGTAGCTTGTTGTACCGGATATTCTCCGCTAGAGACCGGGTTACGCACGGGCGCAGGAGCGCTCGCGGTTTGGGTTGAACTGACCGTTTGCTTCGATGAGCCACCACAAGCAGTTGTGGTCAGGAGTAAGGTAAAACACAGAAAGACAGTTAAGAATTTGCGCCACATAGAATTGAATTGGGTTATGTTATCAGGTTTCCTTAAAGCTATTGTGCCATGAGCTAGAGAGGGATCAGCTCAGAGAAATTGAGTAACAGTTGATCCTCCGTGAGGCGATCGCCCAATCGAGCGGGAGAAAAATGGACTTGCACTGCTCGCAATCGGTCTTGATAATGGAGATTAATCATTGTTTTTAATCCCTTCTGTAGAGCGCTGAAGCTGGCTAAATCCGTTTCTAGATCGGGCGATTCTCCTTCAAAGGCGATCGTCATCATCACTACAATATTCTCTGTAATCGGCAGGGAAAGCAAATCGTCATCGTCATTATCACTTAAATCTGGCTGGCTCAAATAGCGCTGGGCCGAATCCGTAAACAACTCTTGCACATAATCTGCTGCTTCCGCCTCCTTCCATATCACATCCCCTTCATTCGCCGCCGATCGCCAATAGGATTCAGATTGCAGTAAAGATTCAGCAATATCGACCAACCCTTCACCCAAAACGCTGATATCCCCTTCTGCATTAATCGCTTCTTGTGCCTTTTCATTCAATACCCCCAGCAAAGGCGCAATCCGATCCCCTGCTAAATGGAGCATCAGCCGACAAACGACAAATCGAGTTCTAGCCATAGAATATCAATCCGTTAACGATGGAGAAAATGAACCATTAAGATACTTTTATCATTATTCGCCATTACCCGGGAATAGCCCTATAAAGGGTATCTCGCTGTTGTGGATCTCGGCCGATGGAGCGAATCGCAGTTTGTAGGCTTCCCACTTCCATACAAGTTCCTCCCTGGGCCCCCGCCATGGTACTAATATGTTCTTCCATCAGAGTTCCACCGATATCATTACATCCCCAATTTAAGGCTTCGGTTGCCCCATCTAAGCCTAATTTTACCCAACTGGGTTGATGGTTCATAATCCAATTACCCAGAAAAATTCGAGCAACTGCGGTGAGCAATAAAGCATCAGATAATAGGGGTTGATCTCGTCCAACTCGATGACGAATAATGGGCGGTGCGTCTTGACCAACAAAGGGCAACAAAATAAATTCTGTAATGGCTGATGGATAGGATTCTAGGGACTTTTGCTGTAGGGTTCGCAGATGATTTAAGTGGGTGATTTGCTGTTCGGGGGTTTCAATATGTCCAGATAATAGGGTGCTAGTAGTGGGCATTCCTAAACGGTGAGCAGTGCTGATAATTTCTACCCAGGTTTGGGTGTTGATTTTTTCGGGGCAAAGGATGGATCTAACGCGATCGTCAAGCACTTCAGCAGCGGTTCCTGGTATTGATCCCAGCCCCGCTTCTTGTAGGCTAGAGATGACACTTTCATAACTCATTTGATCTTCTCTGGCGATAAACTGGATTTCTTGAGGAGAGAAGGCATGAAGATGGAGTTGGGGATAGTGGCTTTTGATCTCTTGTACAAGTTTGACATAATAGGTTAAGGTGCTTCCTTCGATTTTTGCTGCTGGATTTAAGCCCCCTTGCATACAAATCTCGGTAGCTCCTCGCTCTACTGCATTCGTCGTTTTCTGGAGCATCGTTTCTATGGTTAACCAATAGGATTCTGGAGCGTTGGCATCTCGACGAAAAGCACAAAAACTGCAATGTTGTTCGCAAATGTTGGTGAAATTAATGTTGCGATTGATGACATAGGTGACGGTGTTGCCGATTTTCTGTTTTCGCAGGCGATCGCTGGTTTCTCGAATCGCTTCAATTACTCCACAATCCCTTTGCTGTAATAATAGAATGGCTTCATCCGTTGAAATATCTTGACCTGATAGGGCCCGATCTAAAATGGTGTCTATTGGACTAATGGTAATCACCTGATTTGCTCCTTAAGTGTCTATAGTATGAAGTGCTGGTCATGGGGAATTAGGTCATTAGCTATCTTCCCCATCTTCCCTCATTTCTCCTGTTCGCTAATTAACTGTCCCAAGGTTTCCATGGCTTGTTCGATTTGTGGTGACCACGGTAAACCGGAATTGAGCCGGAAACAATTGCCATAGCTTCCAGATGGTGAAAACATAATTCCTGGGGAAATACTGATCTTATGTTGACCCGCTCTGTAGAAGAGGTCCATGGCATCGAAGTGGGGAGGAAGTTCAATCCAAAGTACATGACCGCCTGTAGGACGCGTAACTTTTGTGTCTTCAGGGAAGTGATGACAAATGGCTTGAATCATTTGTAGCATTTGCTGTTCATAAGCGCGGCGCAGGTTTCGCACATGGCGATCGTATCCTCCATTGGCTAAAAAGGCACTGATCGCCAGTTGACTCGCCGGAGAGGTACTCATATTTACTGTTAGCTTAAGTCGTTCCACTATAGATTGATAGCGTCCAGGAACGGCCCAACCGACTCGTAACCCAGGAGATAAGACCTTACTAAAGGATGCACAGTATAGAACAAATCCATCTTTATCAAAGGCTTTTATGGCTTTAGGACGATCGCCATCAAAGGACAAGTCACCATAAACATCATCTTCAATCAGGGGAATTTGATGCCGGGCGAGTAATTCCACTAGGTCTTGTTTTTTCTCATTGCTCATGCAAGTTCCCAGGGGATTACTAAAATTAGAGACTAGGGCACAGGCGCTAATTTGTTTCCGTTTGAGAGCCGTTTCTAGGGCAGTGAGACAAATTCCTTCCCTGGGATGGGTGGGAAGTTCTAAGGCTCGTAAATGAAGTGTAGATAGGGTTTCGAGTAATCCATAATAGCACGGTGAGGCGATCGCCACGGTGTCTCCGGGTTGGGTGGTTGCTCGTAAGGATAAATACACTGCTTCCGTGGCTCCATGGGTGGCCACAATTTGATCTGGGGTTACTGCACAGTCCGCATCCAATAACCGTCTGGCGATCGCCCGGCGAAATTCAAGACATCCTGGAGGCGGAGTATAACTATGGGCTAAGGTTGGATTTTGGCGCATCACTTGACCCATGAGACGGTTTAAGGTGGACAGAGGAAATAAGTCCATTCCGGGTACAGCAGCTCCAAGTTGAATGATTTCTGGATCGCGGAGCATAGAATTCACTTGAAAGACGAGGGACGTATCCACTCGACAGGATTTTTGGGTTGGGGAAGAGCGATCCGGTTCCGGAGGCGATTTAAGCGAGCGTACAAAATAGCCAGATTGGGGTTTAGCCCCAATGAGTCCCCGGTCTTCTAAGAGACGATAGGCTTCTAAGGCAGTAGAAATACTCACTGACATTTGTTGATGAACTTTTCGCACCGAAGGCAGGCGATCGCCCGGTTGCAGGGTTCCTTCAGCAATTAAGACCTGAATACGATTGGCCACCTGTTCATATAAGTTAGCACCTTGGGTTTGCTCAATAGGTCGTAAGTGCATAATGCTCCAGTACAGTTCTTGATTTTATTAACCATAACAGTTTCTAGAAGGAAAACTGTTATGGTTACAATTTAGCTCAATTGCATCTGTTTTTTTTTCTGGCTTTTGTCCAAACTAGAGATATAGCAAGTAGGGGCAACGAATTTTTCGATTATTGACAGATTTCTATCCCCTGTCTACCACCATTGATCAGCATTGAGGGCACGATCCATGAAAAATACCACTACTGTTCCAGAAATCACGAAAGGATCGCAGTTACATTTAACCGATCTAAAAAGCGTACCTCAGCTTCCCCATTCTATTTTTCCAGGCGATCGCCTCCAGAAGCTTTGGAACTATTTTGTTGCCATTTGGTGGTACAGCGATGAACCTCGCATTACCGAGAAAAAAGACCGAGATGGGAATTGGATTTATCACGTTTACGATCCCCTCAGCCACCAACACTTGATGTTTGACTCCGAGCAAGAGGTACGGGTTTGGCTAGAAGAACGCTATTACGAGTAAGGGAAAAATCGGGTTTTTTTCCATTCCTTATTCTGAATTCCCTCCCCTCAGCGCTCTATTACATCAAAACTAAATCATCTCGATGAACCACCGTATCCGAACCTTCATATCCTAAAAGGTCAGGAATGTCATCCGAACGATAGCCCTTAATTAAATCTAATTCATCACTGCCATAGTTGACGATTCCGCGAGCGACTTCCTTACCCTCAAGATCGCAAAGCGTCACGGCTTCTGAGACCTGAAATTGGCCGATTACCTCAGAAATTCCGACGGCTAATAGGGATTTTCCGCGATCGCAAATGGCTTTAACTGCGCCTGGATCGAGAACCACGGTGCCAGAGGGAACCAACCCATTAGCAATCCACCGTTTACGAGCATTTAGTGTTCGGGGAGCGGGATGAAATTGAGTGCCAATTTCATCCCCATCTAAAATCCGTGGAATTTGGTTGGGATAGCGTCCTTGCATAATCACCATCCGCACTCCTGCATTGGTGGCAATACGAGCAGCGGCGATTTTGGTACTCATGCCTCCGGTACCCCAGGTAGAAGCCTCTCCCGCTTCCACCTCGGTTAACTCCTCCAGGTTATGAACGTGGGCAATAGGTTGCGCATCGGGAACCAAGTGGGGATCGGCAGAATAGAGTTTATCCACATCTGTGAGTAAAAATAGCCAATCTGCTTCCACTAGACTAGCAACTAGGGCAGCTAGGGTATCGTTATCTCCAAATTTCCGTCTCAGTTCGTCTGTAGCAACGGTATCGTTTTCATTGACGATGGGGATCACGCCCAAATCGAGTAGTTCTTGAAAGGCATCGTAGGCGTTGACATAGGAGACTCTTGATTCTAGATCTCTGCGAGTCAGTAGTACTTGCGCGATCGCCTGATCGAGAGTGGTGAATAGGTCATCGTAAATCCGCATTAAGCGACCTTGGCCAACAGCGGCGATCGCCTGTTTGAGGGCAATATCACGGGGGCGCTTTTTCAAGCCTAACCGCGAACACCCGACTCCGATGGCTCCCGAAGAGACTAAAATCACACGATGACCTTGGTGGCGCAGTTGGCTTAAGACTTCAACTAATAGGGCTAAGGTCGATAGGGCCAGATTTCCGGTTTCCGGATCGGTCAGGCTGGACGTACCAATTTTAATGACAAGGGTTAGGGACATAGAATATGCAACCCAAAATACAGCAGTTTACTCTGTTATAGAGTACAGGGTTGAATTCTCAAAACCTAAGTAGGGGCGAAAAACTTTTCGCCCCTACTTCTTTTTGCCTGTAGCAGAGAAAGGGAGCGTTCGCACATTTTCTATTGCCTATTGCCTAGCGCGAAGCGGTATATCTCGGCGATCGCAGAAGCGATCCCCAGTCTTACAGCAGCTTCCTTTACGATGCGGAAAGCGCCGGCTTCTCTATAGTGAGGGCCAGCGCTTTACCAGGGTAAAATATTTACAGGGATTTATCTTTAGGGTCTTTATATTGGCTGACCCCATTTGAACTAATTCTCATAATTGCATCAATTTGTTGATGATCCCCGATTCGTAATCTTTTCTTTATATTTCGTTTTTTCAGGTTTTATCAAGATTTGTAAAGTTTTGTACGGAAGGACTCAAGCGAGCGCCCAACATCTGAGATAACCACACTTCAAAGGATCGAACATCAAACGGTCGATAACCGTGGTGGGGATCAACCATGGGTTCAACTAGAATTGTAAACATTCCCAAACGATTCCCAGCTAAGACATCTGTGAACAGGCGATCGCCAACCATTGCGATTTGCTCAATCGGTAAACCCATATTTTCGGCAGCCTGACGCAATTTTCGCCGGGAAGGTTTAGCCGCTCCCATCATAAACGGTAAGTCTAAACACTCAGCGATCGCCCGAATTCTAATCCAATTTAGGTTATTACTCACAAGCCAAATGGGAACCAAGGGTTTGATCTGTGCAATCCAGTTTTTTAAGTCATCAGAAGCACCTGGTGAATTTATGGGCACAAGAGTATCATCAACATCTAGGATCAAACCTTTGAGATCGTGCAAGCGCAACAAATCTGGCGTTAAATCCAAAATTGGGCCACCAAGAACGAGATCCGGTTGCAAGAGAAGATTAGAAGACATAGGAAAAAAATGAGACCCATTTAGGGTTAACGTTGTTGGGCAACTTGGTTAATCGCTTGGTTATGTTCATTGAGAGTGCGACTAAAAATATGTGTCCCATCATAGCGAGCCACAAAATACAGATACTCCGTTGTTTCCGGATAGAGGGTTGCTTCTAAGCTCGCTGTTCCAGGAGCAGCAATCGGCGTGGGCGGTAATCCTGGATTCAAATAGGTATTATAAGGATTCGGAGTATTCACATCCTTTAAAGTTAACGGTTGATCCGGGGTTTGCTTAATTCCCAAACCATATTCCACCGTGGGATCAGCGCCTAGAGTCATTCCTGTTCGCAGTCGATTATGAAATACCCCAGAAATCACCCCTCGTTCTTGAGCCACAACCGACTCTTTTTCTACAATACTCGCCAAGGTCACCCACTCCAAAAGACTCAAATCCGTTTGCGCTTGAGCTTTTTGATACAGAGGCAGGGCCACCCGTTCAAATTGAGTTAACATCTGTTGAACAATGCGATCGGCTGTCAAATTATCCCCAGAAATCTGATAAGTATCTGGAAATAAAAACCCCTCCAATTTTGGCACAGAAGGTAACCAAGGATAATCTTGGGCAGAAACTCGATTAACTGCGTCTAAAAACTCTTGGGATGTAAAAAATCCTTGGTCTTCAAAATAATCCCCCATTTGGGTCAACGTCCAGCCTTCTGGAATGGTATAGGTGGTTTGTATTACGGTTCCCGATCGAATTTGAGCCGCAATTTCCGGTAAGGACTGGGTGGGAGACAACTGATACGTTCCCGCTTGGAAATAGCCTTCTAACTCCGGTTGAAGTTTGGCTTGTAATCTAAGCCATTTTGCCCAAATATTCCAAGCCTGTTCTGAGCGAATGAGATCGAGATCGGCTAAATCCGCACCAATTTGTTGTCCGGAAGTTCCGAGGCCAATTTCAACTAGCACTTGATGATCCCTGGCCTCAGCACTTGCAGACATAACAGGACTAATAGCCCAACTCCACCACCGCCATCCTTGCCATCCAGAGAAGGCAACAACGATGGGTAAAAGCATTAAATAAAAGAACCACTTTGTGATTCGTGAATTACGGGTTGTCATAACCAAGCAAGTTTTATCTGATTTTACGGATGCACCCTAAATATTTTGGCGATTTATGCCATGACTAAGGATTGTGTTCTCAGGCGTTAAGCCAAGAGTTCTTCTTCTAACGTCTGTTCAATCTCTGGTAGTAAATGTTCAATTTTCTTGAGTTCACTTTCAGACAGCTCGGTGGCTTTACCATTATCTGCCATTTTCCCGAGCAAGAAAAGTGGGTCTAAAGGTGTGGAAATTTCATACTCATCTTCACCAAAATAGAAGCTGGCTAATAACTGGAATGATTCGAGATCGGCATCAATATCTTCATCATCCTCTTCTTCTAAATCAGGAATATCTCCTTCTACAGTGAGTGTAATTCCGGTACGTTTGAGTTGCAGATTTTGTTCGGATAAAACCGCTTTAGCTAAGTTAAACAGTTCATCAATCACAGAGGGATCTTCTACCGGAACTAGATTTTCTTCCTCTCCAGAAGTTTGCCAGACAAAAATTTCGACAGGGGTATCTTTGGGCAGTAAAACGAAATAGTTTTCGTTTTCATGGGTAAAGGAATATTCAATTGTGCATTCTAATTCCTGTCCCCCAGAATCGGTTAAGAATACAGTCAGGGGATCGTTCTCCATTGCTTCTTGAGCCATGAGGGTTACTTCCTATTGACCGCAGCGATCGCGGATTCACTTCGACCTTTCATCATATCTTATATGCGCTTCGCGCGGCACAAGGGTAATCGGTAATGGGTAAAAGGATTTGATCGGGTTCTGTCTCTCTTCGTTTAATGGAGAGGTGAATATCCTAGGGTATTGTTCAAGTTATGCGCGATTGTCGAGCCAACGTTGCAAAATTAAGGCGGCAGCTTGGGCATCAATTAATCCTTTATTGTGAGATGGGGAGCGTTTTCGGGAGACGAGGATTTCTTTGGCTTCCAGGGACGTGCAGCGCTCATCTACATACTCGACGGGTAATTGAAGAGCCTGTTGCAGGCGATCGCTATATTTTTGCACTTGTTGAGCTTGAGTGCCTAATTGTCCATCCATCAGATAGGGCAAACCGATGATTAGAATACTGACTTCCCGTTCAATAATGATCGGTTTGAGGAGCGCCACATCTGTCTCAAAAGATTCACGATAGATGGTGGTGAGAGGGGTTGCGAGTAATCCGAGGCGATCGCATCCTGCCACCCCAATCCGTTTCTGACCGATATCCAAACCCAAAGCTGAAATCATGCAATCTCCTGTAACTTCGATCTCGCTTATCTTATATTAATAAGTTATTGCGAGGCTTTAGAAACCGGGTTTCTCCGAGAAGTTAGGGTAAGAGCCTCAAGAGAGTCAGAAACCGGGTTTCTTCGACTACGGCGATCGCACTAGCAACCAGAAACCGGGTTTCTCCCAGAACTTAGAATAAGAGCCTGAAGATAGTCAGAAACCCGGTTTCTGCGATTGAAATTATTGATCCACCGATGAACTGTTCTCCCCAGTGCCATCGCCTTCAACGCCACCATTACCCTCTTTGCCACCAGGGGAGAGGTCTTCAGCATTCTCTTCCAAACTCAAAGAATGGAGAATCGACATCCGTCCCGGAATCGGTTTTCCAGCCGGTTGCAAGCCTTGCAGCATATCCGAGAGTTGTAAACCTTCGAGAGACACTAACTTAGACTCGCGCAATTTATGCCAAACCGATCGCGACATCATCAACGTATGACCGATCCGACTTGCACCAATTTGCTGCAAATGTTCCTCCCGTTCCGGTTGATAATCTGCCGAAGCTAAATATAAAGGTTGGGGGGGAAACTCTTGGGTAATGCGAGCCATTTGCGCCATCAATTCTGGGTAGAGCCAAGTATAAGCAGGATGAACCGTCAACTCCGCTTGATGGTAGCCCTCACCTTGACGTTGCAAGTGTAACTGAAAATAGCCGATCGCCGCTTGCCGTTGCGTTTCAAACACATAGCCACTCACCACCTCAGTTTTTGTCCACCATTGCTTAATCCCGTCAATCACCGATTGCACCAAGGGAGTCTTAAAGTCATCCACATGGCGGTCAAAGACCTGGCGTACAAAAGGCGGCATGGCGACGGTATCTAATTGATACAGCGGTCCCGCATCAGCATTACTCACTGGTAGGAGATTGGGCAAATCCGGCTCCCGTTGGGCTAACTTCGCGAGCTGTTCCGGGGCGATCGCCCAATAGGTCATGTGAGCTAAAGGCTGAAACCCATTTTGCCGATACAGGGCAATTTCATCCGCCTCATTCACATCCACTTCCAACAACCAAGTTCTGGCTTCTCGTACCGCTTGCATACAATAGCGCAGGAGTACGGAACCAATCCCCGATCGCGAGACTCCTGGTTTCACTCCCACGCGATCAACGCGCCAGGTACTGCGAGTGCGGTTAAAAGGCGAAATTTCGATCACCCCCACCACTTGTTCATCCGTACTTTCGGAGCGCTGACGCTGCCCTGCCACATGGATTGACAGCTTATAGCGCCAGGGATTAGGAAATAAACTCAACAGTTTTAAGACTCCAAACCACTGGCGAATATCCTGTCCCGAATAGGGTTTATCCTTACCCAGCATCGGAGAAGAAGCCCCCGTATCAAGTAAAGCTTCCACCACATCGAGGTCTCGATGTTGCAAACTCCGGATTTCCGTCTGTTTTTCTAAATTTTGGGGAGACGCTGGTATCATGGGGTATTCTCTCAATTGACAGGGGGGATTAGGCAAGAGGTACTCTAGCAATAGGAAAACCCTTTCTTTGAAGTTGTCGCCTACCCTTGGGGTCGAATCAGAACAATGGGGGTTTGTTCGTCAGCATTACCTGCTGGGTTACTTCTGAGGGCTTTGGTGAGCAACTCCGTCGATAAATCTGGGGTCGCTGCTAATATTTTAACGGCTTTCAAGTCATTGACATCCACGATCGCCGCCGATAATCCCGTTTTTTCTTTAATTTTAGCCACCACCTCTTCCGGTTTCTCTGGCCCCAGAACAATAAATTGATCGAAGGGGGGCAAGGTTCCCGTCACATCATCAATTAACCGCGCTTGCTCTCCAGCGAGTTGATAAAAGACACCGGGTTTACGCAACAGAGCTTTGGCTAAAGCCCCGACCACAAAGGCAAACGCCACTCGCACTGGCCCCACGATATCTACTAAGGTCTGCATTCCGCAAGCCGTGGCTAAACTCGATGTCGGGAGAAAATAATAACAAATCCGTTTGGCTACCCATCCGGGTTTTACCGTAGTAGGATGGCGCAGCCGACCTTGCATGAGGGCGATCGGGGTTTCTCCAATAGTCACGATATCTCCGGGTTGAGCATGAGGCAAAACATACCGCTCCACGACCGCCGCTGGATCGTCCTGATCGGTTAAAATATGGGTCGGAATCGGAAACACCCGCGCCCCTTCTGCCTCTCGTCCTGAAGCCAATTGGGAGGTATCGGGATACTGGAGCGCATAGACCGAATGACCCGTTTTTGGAATCCGCCCTTCTGGACCATAGGTGACATAATTGACTTTAATCCAAGCCGTTTGCACCCGATCCAAATTCGGCCCTGTAATCTCAATGCTAATTTTGAACCGTGTCTGTTTACCCACTTTGACAATATAGGCAAACCAATAATCATCATCTCGACTCGGAGCATCCGAGTGCAGGGGAATCACGCGAGTTTTCCAGCTTACTCCCTCCAACGATCCCTTACTAAGCAGTTCCACGTCTACGGAAACTTCGGGAACCATAATTTCCAAGGTCGAGGTTTCATTGATTAAAACTGCTTCTCCCACCAACTGATAATGGTCAGCCGCCAAAAATTCTCCTTGCCACTGTTCAAACTTCAGGGCCAGTTCATTCCCAGGGCGACCTCGATACTGATTCTCTATCGCCCATAAAAGCAGGAGAGCTGAACCTCCTAAACCAATTCCAATACTTTCTGCAATCACAACCGAACCTAACCCAACGCTGATTATTTGTCTCGATTCACTATACCTGAATGGCTTGCAATTGCCATCTTCTGTTGATCTATATTGGGGATCTCAGTGTCCAACAGACGTGGAGGAAAGCGTCAGACTTCAACTCGTGCAAAATTTAGGCAACTATAGCAGTGAAATGAAGAACTAGGACATTGCCTGTTCTCTATTGCCGATTGCTTCAAACCATAACCTAACTGTTCTAACCAACTCCTTCTTTGCGCTTAGGTAGATGGGAAATCCCCGTCCAGAGCAGTGCGCCCGGCGGGGAGGATGTCAAAGGATAAATTAAACGGCAGCAAACAAATCGGAAAAGCTTTTTTCTACGGCTTGTTCCTGAGTGACGATTTCTACAATTTTATTCCGAGACTCTGGACAGAATAGGGCTTCTACACAGACTTGCGCCACTTTCTGACGAGGAATACTCCCTTCAAATAAGGTATCAGCTTGAGACATAACGATCGCCTGGCTATTGTCTTCATTTTTTAATCCCCCAGGCCGGACAATGGTGTAGGGTAAGCCACTTCTGGGAGAATGGAGCGGGCGGCTTGGCGATCGCGCACCAAGGCGATCGTGGGAATCTCGCGCTTCACTAACTCGTGAACAATCCGTTTTCCGGTTTCTCCAGTTGCTCCGGCTACAAATGCTTTCATGGTTTTTCGGGGGATTAAAATTTCTCTACAAATATTAACATTACAGCCTCGACCTTGCTTTTCTAAGGGTTTTCAGACCGCTGCCGATCCAGATCTCTGCCTAGGTGTGATCTGGATTATAAAAAAATAAGAATAGATTTGTACACTAAGCATTAGGTCAAATGGATTGACCCAATTGAGCCAGAAATTGGGGATCAAATCATTTGCTCGATTGAGTAAATGTGCTGGTGATAGCTTCTATCCCAGTGGCCAATTGTCGAATTATGGGGATAGTTCAAAATCATGAAGCTTCAATCGAGTTTAAGTTTAGAGCAAGACCACAATCAATCGGATGTAATTTTGGGGGCAGTTCCAGAGTACACGTCATTGGAAACTGTGGCGCAGGAAGAAATCGTCAAGGAACCGTTCCAATTTTCCACATTAGCTGAAGGCAAACTTTTATTTAATGCCCACCCCCAAACCGTTGCTGAGTATCTTGACGATCATCAAGGATGGTTTTGCCGTTGTGCAGCTCCCATGAAAGTTCGCCCGATTAGCAAAAATGGCTATGCTTTAATTATTGGTCAATTCGGTGCATTTGGCTATAATGTGGAGCCAAAAGTCGGCTTGGAAATGCAACCCCAACTGCAAGGGATCTATACGATTGACTCTATTCCTGTCCCCAATGATGTAGATCTCGGCTATGAGGTTGATTTTCGCTCTTCGATGGAGTTAGTAGAAGCGGTCGATCGGGTGAGTGAAGAGGGGAGGATGACTTATGCCCAATGGACGCTAGATTTAAAGGTGAAGGTGTACTTTCCCCAATTTATTCATGCTTTGCCCCAAGGTTTAATTCAAAAAACAGGCGATCGCCTCTTAGCCCAAATTGTACGTCAGGTTTCCCATTGTCTCAATCATAAAATTCTCAAGGACTTTCACCAGACCTACAACTGTCCTTTCCCTCGCCAACCGAAAAATTAGGGATTGGATCTATTCCCTATTCTCTAATGCTGCTTTGGACAAGGGGGTTTGAAGCCCCTTGCCTTTCGAGGATGGATTTAAGAGAACATATTCTCTAAAATACGGTTCACAATATCCAGACCTGTCACTGCTTGCCAGGCAAATAAACCAACTAAAACGGTATTGAGCGTAATATGGCTATATCGAGCGATATCGTTTCCTTTTTGCATCCAAGGGGTCAGTGCTGCCGAAAGAGAAATAACTCCAGTCATTGCCAAACCGACGATTAAATGAGGACCAACAAAGAGCTTACCATTATTAATGTAAGTAACGGCCATTCCTCCGAGAGTTCCTGTCACCATCAAGGCTAGAATAACGGAACTAATTTTGTGGTGTCTGGCGTTAAATTTTCCTTTGATTAATTCTTTTTTTGTGTCACCGGTAGCGCTGCGGGTTTCGCGAATTTTGAAACCCAGATACATGCTATAGAGGATAAGGGCTAATAAAACCCACATTAAGAAGGGGTGGAAGAATTGACTCCATAGCTTAATGGATTCTGGAATCTCCATGGGTGTCTCCGTGAGAAGTTGTTTACAAAACTTAACTTATCACAAAAACTGTCCCTAGTACCGTGGTGGAGCTAATTTGATGTATAGCAGTGAACTCGTTAAATTAGGACATGTAGGTTATGGTTTGAGCTAAGAGTAAAGTGCCCTAACTCTGCACCGAGTGTCTAATACACGACTTTAGAGCAATCCAGGCACTAGGCTGGATTACGGTTAGTTAGGTAAAGGGCCATTAATCTGAGCTTGGAAGCCATAGACCTGGCGATCGCCTACAAAGGGAACGAGATTCACTTCCCGTTCATCCCCTGGTTCAAAACGGACAGCCGTTCCAGCCGGAATATCTAAGCGCATTCCCAAGGCCCGATCTCGCTCAAAATGTAGAGCTAAATTGACTTCATAAAAGTGGAAATGGGAGCCGATTTGAATTGGACGATCGCCCTGATTCGCTACGGAAATCGTCACCGTGGGGCGATCGGCATTCAGTTCAATTTCTCCAGGTTCAACCAACAGTTCTCCAGGAATCATAAACCTTACCTCATGCACGAATTGGATCGTGGACTGTAACTAATTTTGTGCCATCTGGAAATGTGGCTTCTACTTGCACTTCGGCTAACATTTCACGAATCCCATCCATCACATCTTCTTGAGTTAACAAGGTTGTTCCCAATTGCATCAGTTCTGCTACTGTTTTCCCTTCCCTTGCTCCTTCGAGGATAGCCGATGAAATATAGGCCACAGCTTCCGGATAATTTAGCTTCAACCCTTTTTCTTTACGTCTTTCTGCTAATAGCGCCGCCGTAAAAATCAACAATTTGTCTTTTTCTTGGGGAGTGAGTTGCATAGTCCCTTAGCCGATTAATCTATCTTTTTTTATAGCATTTATTGACAATTTTCGATCAAAATGCCATAATTAAGACTTAATGCTATAATAGCCAAATTATATTCATAGATTTTTTGTCTCGTCCCCGATCTGGAGACAAAATCTGCCAAATCCCCATAAACAAACGCTTTCCCTCTTCCGTAGAATATCCTCGATAGCGACAGAGGAGTCCTTGAGGCAGTCGAGTAACCCCAACGGAGAACTTTTTTTCAGAACGAGGCAAAAAGGCTTGTATCTCTTCTAGGAGCGATCGCCCGATCTCCCTCCCCAACCAACAGAACGATCCCACCACAGGATATCCTCCCAAGCCATAATCAGCGTCTAAAGCTCTTTGCTGGGTCAAGCTACTCTGGGCATCAATCCATAGGGGCATTCCTTTCTGGGTAACTTGAGTTCGAGAGCGCCATTGTCCGCGATCGAAACCCTCCCCTAGGGCCGTGCGCCCCAACCTTGTCCACTCCCAGCCACACCAAATCGCTCCAGGAGATAATTCCACCTGAAGATCCTGCTGATAAAGAGCACCGTTAAACAAAATCGTCTCCAAAGGAAACCAAGTTAAGCTTGCACCTGCTTCAATCCGGATCTGTACCTGAGTTCGAGCCATTTCCCCCGCAGAGCGATAAACTTTAGTTGCGGAAGGCGTAGTCCAGAATACGGACGTTTCTGGCCTTAAATGTAGAGAGACACAAAGGCGATCTCCGCCCACTAACCCCCCTGCCGTATGCAAAAGAACACTTTGGCAGTTACCCGATCCTAGGTTGTAAAATGGACGTTGCAGCTTCAGAGGTGCAACCATCTCCTCAACAACGGGATAGGTTCGGCCCGCAGACAACTGATACTGAACCGATAATTTTCCCTGCCATTGAGTAGACTGGAGGTTCAATCTTGCTTGTGTAGGATCAAGCATTTAGCCAATGTAACGAGAACTAAGTGGGATCTTCGAGTAAAATTTAGATCTAGCATCTATCCTAACCTCTCCAAAACTCGATCAATGGGGGCTTTTGCTTTTAAGGTTAAAAACGGTTTACCGATTACCCATGACCTATTCCAGCGCTTCATGCTGTAATTGCTGAGAGACTTAAGAGTATGGCACAATCTGAATTTACTGACCTGACCATGATACCCCAAACCTTCCTGCTCTCAGCAGTTTGGGATCAAAGTTCAGTAGCGATGGGCATTGTTGACCAGGACGCAACCTTAATCTATCTCAATTATGCTTATGCTAAACTCCACAATGCTGCCATAGAGGATCTAGTCGGTAAACCTCTGACGTTCTTTTTCCCTTCGGATCTAGAGCAAGTCAGTCTAGAAACCCTTCTACCCATGAGCGATCGCCAAGACTATACTTGGACGCTCCAAAATACTCCCGGAAAGTTGCTTAATGTAGAGATTACCCCCTTATCCCAAACGCCTAAATTCTGGCTCATTGAACTCACGCCTAAAGCTCTAAGCGATGGCCAACCAATCGAAGCTCAACTTCAAGAAAGTCAAGACTGCCATCGGATTATGACCGACAATACGCAAGACTTAATCGCTCGCTATAGTCCCCAAGGAATTTGTTTATATGCCTCTGGCGCTTGTGAAAAACTACTCGGTTATACCCCTCAAGAACTGCTGGGAACCCACGTCGAAGATTTATTCCATCCCCAAGATTTACAACGCTTACAAAAAGCAGGTCAACGTCTTCTCGATCCCGCAGATATTTGCATCCTAACCTATCGGATGGGCCATAAACAGGGGCATTACTTATGGTTTGAAACCACCATTGGCCGATTATATGATCCCCAAACCCACGAACTCCAAGAACTAATTACAGTTTCTCGTGATATTACCGAGCGCCAAGATACCCAAGCAAGCTTTGAACAACAGGCAGAAAAAATCACTAAGATTTTAGAAAGTATTAGTGATGCCCTCTTAACGGTCGATCAACAAAATCATGTAACGTATGTTAATGCCCAAGCTCAATGCCTTTTGTTTTCAGAACAGCACAAAGTTTTAGGACAACCCTTGTGGGATTTATTGCCCGAATTTTGGCAAAAAATCTTGAAACCGGAATGTGACCAAGCTACTTTGGAGCAGAAAGCAAGACATTTGGAAACATTTCACTCTAGTTTAACTAGATGGTTAGAAGTAGCCATTTATCCCTACATAGAGGGTCTATCGATTTCTATCCATGATATTTCCGAACGTAAACAAGCAGAAGCCGCTTTATTAGAACGATCGCAACTGTCTACTTTAGCGGCTGAAATCGGAAAAACTTTAGGACAAGGCGGAGATTTACCTGCACTTTTAGATCGCTGTACGCAAATTTTAATTGAGCAACTCGAAGCGATTGGTGCTAGAATTTGGACATTTGATGCCGAAAGTCAAATGTTGGAATTGCAAGCCTTAGCTGGGTCAATTACCTTAACGGATCCCCTACAGGCTAGAATTCCCTTAGGTATTTCCGTGATTGGATTTATCGCTACCCGCCAACAGGCTTACTGTACCAATCATACGGCTAATGATGTTTGCATTGGCGCTCCGGCTTGGATTTCTGATCAACAGATCCAAGCCTTTGCTGGATATCCTCTGATTGTCGAAGAGCGCTTATTGGGGGTGTTAGCAGTCTTCGGTCGAAATCCCTTCAGCGAAGACGTTTATCAGATGTTAGCGTGGATCTCTGATGCGATCGCTTTAGCTATTGACCGCTCTTGGGCAAGAACTGAATTAATTAGCCGTCGAGAAGGCTTATTATTTGGATTAGCCAGTCAAATTCGTAAGTCCTTAGATCTTAATACTATTCTAGATACCGCCGTCCATGAAATTCGCAATCTTTTGCAAATTGATACCTGTCATTTTCTCTGGTGCATTTTACCCACGAAAGATAGTCTATCCATTCATCTACCTATTTTAACGATTACTCATGAAGCTCAAGAGCGAGATTTGCCCAGTTTATTAGGTGAATATCCCATTACTCAAGTGGAGGAAGTGGTGGAGAAATTCCAGTCTTTGGATATTTTCCGCATTGATGATACCCGGATCAATAGTGATGAACATCCCTATCATCAAGAATTATTAGAACAATTTGGCATTATGTCAGAATTATTAGTCCCTTTGCGAACTCACACCGGTCAATTGGGGGCAATTGTCTGTAGTCAATGTCACAAATCGCGAGTCTGGACCGATAGTGAGGTGGAACTGTTACGAGCAGCCTGTGACCAACTGGCGATCGCCATTGACCAATCTGAACTTTATACCCAAACCCGTGCCGCTGCCTTCCATGCCCAAGCCCAAGCTCAACAATTAGAACAGACTTTGAAAAAGCTCAAACAAACTCAAGCGCAATTAGTGCAAACGGAAAAAATGTCAGGCTTAGGACAAATGGTGGCGGGTATTGCCCATGAAATTAATAATCCCGTTAATTTTATTAATGGCAATCTTCTTCATACCAGTAATTATATTGAAGACTTATTAAGACTTTTAGAACTCTATCAGAGACACTATCCAGAACCGGATGAAGACATTCTGGACGAATCCGAAGATATTGATATTGATTTTCTGCGCGAAGATTTACCGAAAATGCTCGATTCGATGAAAGTGGGAGCGGATCGAATTAGTCAAATTGTCCTGTCACTCCGGAATTTCTCCCGGTTAGATGAAGCGGAAATGAAACCGGTTCAAATTGATGAGGGCATCGATAATACCTTGCTAATTTTGCAGCATCGTCTGAAAGCTAAAGGCTCATTTGGTGGCATCGATGTGATTAAAAACTATGGTGATTTGCCCCAGGTTGAATGTCACGCCAGTCAACTCAATCAAGTGTTTATGAATATCATTAGTAATAGTATTGATGCTCTGGAAAATCGAGCAGAACCTCGCCAAATTACCATTGTGACAGACCGGGGAAAACCCAAGGATTGGAAAACTCCCCATGTGGCGATCCGAATTCAAGATAATGGTCAAGGGATGACGGAAGAAGTTAAACGCCGATTATTTGATCCGTTTTTTACTACTAAACCGGTCGGTAAAGGAACAGGATTAGGCCTGTCAATTAGTTATCAGATTGTCGTCGAAAAACATCGGGGAAACATTGATTGTTTCTCGGAACCTGGAAAAGGAACGGAATTTGTAATTAGAATTCCCATTAAGCCGGTGGGGTGAGGAGAACACGGAAACACTCAGACGCACAGAAGGGTATAGTTTTTAAGGTCTAACCTTTAATCTCAGTAGTGGTGACAATCTAAGGAGCGTGCTATAATGGAAGATGGTGTCTTTAGAACAGAGGTGAACCAGTTACCCATGGCTAAAAAGGGTATGATCGAGCGGGAAAAGAAACGCCAAAAGCTAGTACAGAAGTATGCTCAGAAGCGCCAAGAGTTACTTGAGCAGTTCCGGAAAGCTGATGATCCAGGGGAAAAATTTGAACTCCATCGTCAAATCCAACGTCTCCCCCGTAATAGTGCTCCCAGTCGTTTGCGCAATCGCTGTTGGGCGACAGGCCGTCCTAGAGGATATTACCGCGATTTTGGCCTATCTCGCCATGTGATTCGGGAAATGGCCCACGAGGGGCTATTACCAGGAGTGGTCAAATCCAGTTGGTAGATTAGAGATAGGGATTGGCTGACAATCCCTAGCCTTGACCACAACAAGTATCAATCCCTAGACTTTGAAGCAATAAATCACTTACTGCATTGGCGATCGCAAATTCGCCATAAAAGCTTTCGGAAAAATCAAATCCCTGCATTTCAGTGACAATCGCAATCACTAGGGAACCGAGATCTGTTTCCCCTTCCAATCGATGTCGTACATAGACTTGGGTGGCTCGCTGGGCAATCTGATGATTGACTGGTTCTGGTAGAAACTCTCGATCGAGCCACTGATGCAGGGTTTTTTGTAACCATTGTCCCTCCTGTTGTGCATCTCTAGCTAGAGGTAACGTAATCGGTTGAATCGGTTCAGTCATAGATATAGTGCTTTTTTCTGGTAAGGGGTAATCAGTAATGGGGAATAGTTATAAATAATAAGTTAAGGTCTTTCGCCGTTTTGTCAATGGACAAGCCGAGAGGTAAACAGCACGACTCAATCGGGACAACCAAGTTTTCCCCTTTCCTTGAAGAGCCACCTTCAGATTGATGAATTATAGTAGAATACTATGGATTATGATATCCCCTTAATTGTTGACGGGTATCGCCAAGGCTTTTTCTTGATGTCCGAAGACGAGGATGAAAAAAAATCCTCGACCTTAAGCTGGTATTCAAGTAACGCTCGTACTCTGATCCCCCTCGACGATCGCTTCCGATATCCGAAATCCCTGCAACGCGTTCTGAACCAAAACCGGTTTTCGGTAGCCATTAATCGTGATTTTGAGGCAGTTGTAGAAGGATGTGCCGATCGCCCCTCAACCTGGATTTCCTCAGAACTCAAAGCTATTTATTTGGCTCTGTACCGCGCGGGATGGGCCTATAGTTTTGAAACCTGGCAGGATGATACCCTAGCTGGAGGGATTTTAGGTATCGTCATTGGTGGGGCTTTTATTGGGGAATCCATGTTTTTTCGGATTCCCGATGGCTCTAAGGTAGCCATGGTCAAATTAGTTGAATGGTTGCGCGATCGCCACTTTCTCCTCTTTGATGCACAAATGATGAACCCCCATTTAGCTCGGTTCGGTGCCTATATTATCAGTAATTCAGAGTATCAGGCTCTCTTACCAATAGCCGTTAAACGACCTTGCTCGTTTTACCCTTAATTTAATCACTGAAAAGAGAACTGCTATAGTATAGCGTTACGATTTTCTACCACTCGAGCTTCAACTGACCCGTTGCTCTAAGAAAGCATATTGCCGAATCAACTCCACAATTTTTTTATCTTCAAACTGTTCAGCTAACTCAAGAATGCAATGGGCAAATTTCAAATAGCTCGGGCTTAAAGCTTTCAAGCGTAAACTTTCCTGTTCAATTACCTCAATATCGCCAATTTGAGCCGCATTATATAGGGTTATCAGTTCGCCACTGGGAGGAATCTGAGAAGCCTCTAAGGAAACTTCTATAGAGGGTTGAGAAGCTAAACTCTTATATTCCCTGAATTCCTCTCTTTCAAAGGGATTAAGCATCCGATGCATAGTTTGCAGAACTTGATGACTACAGATTTCAATGCTGTCTAAGTGAGATTTTTGTTGTGGAGTTAGATCCGACTCACGATAGAGCATTTGGATATGACCTAAAATGCCATGTAAGGGAGTGCGAATCTCATGATTGAGATGATCGATCCAGGTTAGTTCTAGAGGTTGGTAATCAGCGACAGGAGAAGGAGAATGATGTTCTTCTTGAGTGTGAAGGTCTTGAAATTGATGGGACACTTGGAAATGGGTTTCTAATCGCGATAATAATTCTTCTGCTTCAAAGGGATTGAGTAAGTAATCGATTTGATAATCGAGATAAAAAGGATAATGATCCATGAGATCTTCTAAGGTTGTCATCGCTACCATAGGAATCGATTTCATCACAGCTTGACCACATAAGGACGTAATCCATGCCAGATTTTCCGGATGTGCCTCACGACGATCAATTAAGATTAAGTCAGGGCGATCTTTTAGAATTTTAGTAGATTGCCCTTCTCTATAGGATAGGGTTTGCACTTGATAGCCACTCTCTTGCAAAAGGCTCAGGATGCTTTTTAAATCGCTTAAAGCGTTGTAGATGACTAAAATCTTTTGCTCAGGAGTTAGCATAGTTTTAAATTCCTTTATTAACTGGGATTATTTTTTGGACGAATTGGCTGCAACACGACTTTGAGGTTGATTCATGTTTTTGCTCAACTTTAAGATTTGTTCTTGTCCTTGGATCGCAAGCGTTTCTAAGGTAGCAACCCGTTGTTCTAGGGCTACGTACTGTTCGGGGGTCGGTTGATCGGAGGGTAGTATTCCCTGTTCTACACAGCGCTCCATAAAGCTGATAAATGCTTCTGTAGCGGTGGTTTTGCCACAAACGGTTTTGAAATCTTTCCAAAGCTTCTCATCCGTCTTAAAGGTGACTAACTTACGTTTGGCAGTCATCAGCCTATCTTTTATCTATACGTCATCTATATGATAACATGGGTGAATAGGTTATGGACAAGTTAAGAGTGGAAGGAAATCTAAAAAATATAGCGCGAAGCGCTAGGCAATAAGCCATCTCCGTGTCCCCGTGTCTCCCTATCCCCCGATCGCACCCTCAATTTCGATCGCATGATAGCCTCGATCCAGCAGTTGGGGATTTTCGTACTCGTGGAGTGCCTGCTGCCAAATGCTGTAACCCTGGCGACTCAGATGAATGCCATCAGTCGTTAGATTCCGGTCTAGGTTTCCTTGGTCGTCGGTAAATTGAGAATAGAGATCGAGATAGGTAGCTCCTTCTTGATGGGCGATCGCTGCTAACTGTCCATTAAGATAACGAATACGCCCATTGCCAATCGCCTCTAATCTTGTGGGTAACAGGGACTGGAGAATAATTTCTGAGTTGGGGTGCTTGTGGCGTAAGGTTTCCACGATGGTGCGCCAATTTTGGATAATGACCTGATTACTGACTCCCTGACGCAAGTCATTAATTCCAGCTAAAACAAAAATGCGATCGGGTTGGGTGGAGTTGAAAAAATGCAAGCGTTGGAGAATATGTCGAGTTGCTTCTCCTGAGACACTTTGATTCAGCCATAATTTACCTGGGGGGAGTTGGTCATGGGGAAACCAAACACTGAGGGAGTCTCCCACCAATACATTTAAGCGATTTTTTCCTTGACCGCTGGCGATCGCCTTAGCTTCTAGCTCTAATAACCATTGCCATTGTTGATGAGTCGGTTGTTCTATTGCCTTGGTCCAGCGATCGGCAAAACTATTAACCGACAAACGAGTATAGATTTTCCCTGCCTTCAACGCCGCCAGTCTTTGTTGATACAATTGCTTCCCGGATACCGGCCGCCATTCAACGGCAGCCGCAGAGGTTACGGTTTGGGGCGTTACAGGCCGTAAACTCGCCGGTCGATCCAGACTCCACTGAGCTACCCGATTCGATTGACTAAACTGGGGTTGAAAGTCATCAACTGTAGGCAAAGTATCTAACACTTCCTCAACGATTCGTGCTAAGGACAGATCGGAGGAAGCATCGGATACGGGAGGAACGAACTCATCCATTGGCAGAACGGTGAGCAGTCCATCCCCCAGATTGCTACCTGTGCCTTGGGCCAATAGACTGAGGGCCAATAAACTATAGTGACTCATACTAGCGGATACTAACAACACTTTTTTCTTTGACAGCCGTGAGTATCCGAGTCAGGATAAGTTGGAATCAGGCCATAGGTAATGGCAAAGGTAATACTATCAAGTTCGAGTAATTAGTTTAACAATGCAGGGATTGAAACGCACTCCTGCATTGTTCTGGTAGAACAATGCAGGAGTGCCTGTTGCCCAAGGTGAAGCATGGCATCATAGCCAATTAACCAGACTTGATCTAACGCTCAAAACATGACCTATTCCCACATTAACCTTTCGGTATAATGTGGTCTTCTGGGCAAACTAGCTAAAAGATTTGACCTCTTGTCTAGCCTTTTCTGCTTCCTCCGGATGAATGCCCAAGCGAGTCAGATTAATGCGTCCTTTATTATCAATATCGCGCACTTTGACAATCACTTCATCGCCTACAGCCACCACATCTTCGACTTTACCGACTCGTCGATCTTCCAACTGGGAAATATGGATCATGCCTTCTTTACCCGGAAGGTACTCGACAAAAGCGCCAATGGGAATAATACGAGTGACTTTGCCCAGATAAACATCCCCTTCTTCAGGCTTTTTCGTCATGTTTTGGATCAGGTATTGAGCTTGTCTAGCTTTTTCCGGATCGGAACTATAGACCATGACCGTGCCATCATCTTCGATATCGACTTTAGCTCCAGTTTGTTCCGTAATGCCCTTAATCGTTTTTCCACCTGGCCCAATCACTAAGCCAATCCGTTCGGGGTCAATTTTGAATGTGACGATCCGAGGGGCATAGGACGATAGGTTTTCGCGAGGGGTGCTGATGGTGCCGGTCATCTTTTCTAGGATATGTAACCGGGCTGGTTTGGCTTGTTTAATCGCATCAGCAATCACACTTACCGGTAATCCAGTAATTTTCATATCCAGTTGCAGGGCGGTAATTCCGGAGTCAGTTCCGGCAACCTTAAAGTCCATATCGCCAAGAAAGTCTTCGATGCCTTGGATGTCGGTCAAGATACGCACTTCATCCCCTTCTTTAATCAGGCCCATGGCTGCACCACTCACGGGTTGAGAAATGGGGACACCGGCATCCATGAGACTTAGGGTTGAGCCACAGACCGATCCCATGGAGGTGGAACCGTTGGAGGAGAGAACTTCAGAGACCACCCGGATCACATAGGGGAAGTCATCTTTAGGAGGTAGTACGGGGATAATGGCCCGTTCGGCTAGAGCACCGTGACCAATTTCCCGACGACCGGGCGATCGCATGGGTTTGGTTTCTCCCACAGAATAAGGAGGGAAGTTGTAGTGATGGATATAGCGTTTTTGGGCATCGGGATGCAGGTCATCGAGTTCTTGGGCATCTCCAGAGGTTCCCAGGGTGACGATGGACATCACTTGGGTTAATCCTCGGTTAAAGAGAGCACTACCGTGAACCCTAGGCGGTAATAGGCCAACCATGCAGGAGATGGGACGAACTTCATCGAGTTTGCGTCCATCGACACGCACTCCGTCGTCCACAATTTGTTTACGCATCAGCTTCTTCGTCAAGCTTTTGAAGGTTTTGGAGATCGCCTTATCATCAGCTTCTGCGGCTTGACGAATGGAGTCGTTTTCTGGGAGTTCGGCGATCGCCCAGGAGACTTCAGTTTCTTTAATGTCGTCTAGGAGCTGATCGCGGGTGGGTTTATCCAGGTCAAATTGGGAAAGAATGCCTTTAATTTTCTCCGTAGCGCGATCGCTAATAAATTGCGTTAGGGTTTCATCTTCTTGAGGGACTTCGGGAATGACTAATTCGATGCCCATTTCTGCCATTAATTCCCGTTGGGCAGTAATTAAGTCACAAACCGCTTCGTAACCAAAATCGATCGCCTCGATGATATCTTGTTCTGGCAGTTTGTTGGCTCCCGATTCCACCATAATCACACCATCGGGCGATCCAGCCACCACTAGGTCGAGGTCACCATTCTCCACTTCTGTATAGGTGGGGTTAATCACAAAATCATCGCCAACTAATCCCACTCGTACAGCAGCCATGGGCCCGTAAAAGGGGATTTTCGCTAACATCACCGCTAGGGACGCGCCAGTGACCGCTAAAATATCGGGGGGAACCCGGTCATCCATCGATAGGGTTGTGGCTACGACTTGAATATCATCCCGTAACCAGGAGGGAAACAGGGGACGTAAGGGGCGATCGATTAAGCGACTGGTTAATATGGCTTTTTCCGAGGGTTTTCCTTCTCGACGCAAAAATCCACCTGGGACTCGCCCCGCAGCATAGAGTCGCTCTTCATAGTCAACCAGTAGGGGTAGAAAATCGATTCCTTCCCGTGCTTCAGCACGAGTTGCCGTCACTAAAACTGCTGTATCTCCCGATTGGATCAGAACTGAACCACCAGCTTGAGGCGCAAGAATTCCTACTTTGAGCCGAATATCCCGTCCATCAAAGGATATTGACTTGTCTATCTCTACCATGCCGTTCGTTACCTTTTATTGACACATCTTTTCATTTCTTCTCTGTGGCAATCCTAACATTGATGTTTACCTGATGGTGAGAACGATCAGGTTTTTGAGTGTTTCAGCAGAGAGGACAGGGAAGCAAAGACTTTATTTTATCAGGGTTGGGGACAGTTGAGAAGCGATCGATTTCCAGCCCACAGTGGAACGAATATTTGTCCAAGGGGATTTATACTCATATCAAATCTTTAAAAGGCTTGCTACAGAGGATTGACACAGAGACACGGAGACACGGGGACACGGAGATTGGTGTGTGGCACGAATAAATCAATTTGATAGTAAGATAAGCGACATCGTTTTCAAAAGCCTATTGAGTTTAAGATCAGCTTCTGTTTTTATTGTTTTCAAGGCTAACTTGTACAGATTATTCCTTAATTCAAGCTCTAGTGATTTACGATTAATATCCATAAGCTATTCCATCAATGCATCAAATTAGTTGTGTCGCGGCGCTAGGTTGGGTTTAGAAAAATCATAGATATCTTGGAATACTTGTGCCCAACTTTGAGCCAGGGAGTCGAGGAGGCGATCGCCAATTTCAGAGGTTGCACCTGTTGGATCGCCAAATACCCCACTTTGACTCAGTTCATGGGTTGCCCAAGCAAAGGGGAGTTTTCCTTCCATAGACAGTAGGCTATCTTCTGGGGGTAACCCTTGAGGATATTCTTTCACGGCTCGTTCCATATGCACTTGATCGGGGAGTAGGGAGAGCAAAAGACTGGTTTCTCCCAGATCGGCGTGAATACTTAATTCTGGATGGGGTTGTTGTTTGAGCAGTTCACCCGATGCATTGGGAACGCGCCAGACAAAGAGGGGAAAGACCATCAGATCCGGGTATTGGAGATGCAAATCACGGGCAATAATGCTAATAACTTCAGGTTGTCCTCCATGGGCGTTGAGAAAAACAAGTTTGCGAAAACCAGCGCGATAAATGCTCTCTCCTAGTTCTTTGAGTACCGCAAGCAAGGTTTGGGCACTGAGGGTAATGGTTCCTGGAAAGTTAATGTGTTCGTTAGATTTGCCGTAATATTGGGTGGGTAAGGCGTATACTGGTAGTGTTTCGGGAATGAGTTCTAAGGCTTTTCCTAATACTCCAGTGGCGATCGCCGAATCCACAATTAAGGGTAAATGAGGTCCATGTTGCTCAATTGCCCCTATAGGTTGCACAATCACCACATTTTCTTTATGGGGCATATCCCGAATCTCGGTCCAAGTTAAATAAGGGAAAAAGCGATGGGGAGGAATAAAGCTATGCATCATTTTAATTGAGGCCGTCCACTAGGCACATTCTAGGCGATCGCGTCCTTTTTGTTTCGCTTGATATAAAGCACGATCAGCTTGAGCAATGAGTAACTCCGGAGATTGAATATCCCCAGGAACCACCGCACTGACTCCTAAACTTAACGTTACCCAGGAACACACCTGAGAATGGGCATGATCAAGCCTGAGTGTATGAATGGCTTGGCGAAGACTCTCTCCCACTTGAGCCGCTTGCTCCAAGGACGTTTGGGGAAGAATAATCCCAAATTCTTCCCCCCCATAGCGAGCGGCCAAACTTTCGGCTGTCGGTAAATGATGGGAAAGGGTTTGAGCTACTTTAATTAAACAGCGATCGCCCCCTTGATGGCCATAATTATCGTTATAGAGCTTAAAATAATCCACATCTGCCAAAATTAACGCCAAAGGCCGTTGCTCTAGCTTCAACTGTTGCCATTGCTCGGCCAAATACTGATCGAAATAGCGACGATTGGCAATTTGAGTCAGACCATCCAGATTCGCTTGATTGGTTAATTCTAAATTCGCTTTCTCCAGGGCTAACTCAATCTGTTTGCGCTTAGTAATATCCCGAAACGTTACCGTTAACCCATCTCCAAGTTTGACTAACAAAATCTCAAACCAACATTCAATGTCATCATGAGCATAATAAATTTCTTTTTGGATCGCATGTGAGGTTTCTACCACCGAGATAAACTCATTGAATAGCCCATCGAGTTTTAAACCCGGCAAGGCTTGCAATAACGATTTACTCGATAATTGAGATTGGCCTAATAATTGATAGGCCATAGGGTTAAGCAATAAGCAGCGAAAATCAATTATCTTTTCTTGATGATCTCGGATAGCTTCTAAGGCCGCTATACCATCTAGGGAACTGTTTAAGATTCCTGATAGTAGGGAACGGGATTGAGCTAAAGAGGCTTCGATAGACTTGCGCTTTTCGATTTCTGCGTATAAATGTTGATTTTGGGTTTGCAGTTGCAGTTGTAGAGAGCGCAACCGGAGCTGATTTTCAATTCTGGCTAAAACTTCTATCCCTTCAAAAGGCTTAGTAATATAATCGACCCCTCCCACTCCAAACGCTGTCACTTTATCCAAGATTTCATCAGAAGCACTCAAAAAAATAATCGGGATATCTTGGGTTTTAGGGTTGGATTTTAGATACTCACAAACTTGATAGCCATTCATTTCTGGCATCATTATATCCAATAAAATCAGACTTGGAGGAGAAGACAATGCAGAGCGTAAGGCAAACTCACCATTACGAGCAACTCGGACTTTATAGCCTTCTTTCGATAACAGTTGGGTGAGTACACTTAAGTTCGCTGAAGTGTCATCAACCACCAAGATATCGATTTGATCTGTATGGTTCTGATAGTGATCCATAGCCAGTGAATAGTCGATAGTGGACATTGACTTCTTACAGAAGTCAGGCAAAAGGCACAAGGCAAGAGGCAAGAGTCATAAGAATATATGATGACTGCATTACTATTCCCTATTCCCTAGCGCGAAGCGCTATAAGATCTTATGTTTAGACTTCCTGAAGGCATTCCCAATTTACCCGATCTTACCCATGCCGACGAATTAATGCAGTTTGGCAGTCATATTTTTAATGCTTTTCTCATTTTTATTCTGGTGGTGGCAGGATTTGGTTTTGTCTTAGCGGCTTTGGGTTTTGCCCTGCGACGGGATCGAGATCCTTCGGCTTGGACGCATAAATGGTTACAACGCTATGATCGGCTCTTGGAACTTCTGCAACATGGTGTGGTACTGTTGATGGCGATCGCGATCGGCTTTTTCTTCTGTACGACTCTAGCTAACCGTTATCATCATTGGGAACAAGCCAAAGTCGTTGAATCTGCCCAGATCCTCTCTAGGGAGAGATTGGAACAAGCTGCTCCCCAAGTGCGCTACACCATTCCTGAAACCTATCGCTATAACCAATATGTCGATGGTGAGTATGTGGAGGTGGAGGAAGTCCGAGAGGTCAACCGCTATTTGACTTTAGAAGCTTCTGAGATTGACGTATTGCTCAATCAGGTGATGGATGTGCAAACGAATCTCCCGGTTTATCAGGTTTCTTTTGATGCTCAGTATCAGGTAACGAATCTCTTGGGAGAGAAGGAGGCTTTTTTCTTTGAAATCCAGCCTCCCTACAGCTATACGATCCTCCAGAATTTTCGTATCGATCGCGATGGGCAGCGTTTAGAACCCATTAATCCCGGAGATTACGGTTTTCCGTTTAGCTTAGAGTCTAAAGAAACTGCCCAATTTCGGGTTACTTATCAAGTTCAAGGGTCTCCGCGATGGGTCTATAATGCCAATGGACAATTATTATCCAATTTTCAGTTAACGGCGATCGCCAATTTTCCTAAAGCTGATTTTGCCAGTGGTATCGTCCCCACTCAAACCCTCGAAGAAGGACAAGGTAAACGGTTTATCTGGGTATTTGAAGATAACGTTTCTGTCCGTAATCCCTTCGGTGTATTTACCGCTACGAGTCCTGTGGGCAGAACAGGAGTCTTGCCCCGTCTACTGTTACTCACTCCTGGTTTATTGCTCTGGTGGATTGGCTTGCTGTATTTATCGTTACCTTTGCAACTGCGAGATGTGGCGATCGCCTGTGGCGTGTTTTTCGCCTGTATTTTTGCCCTCACCTACGCCAGTCGCGTCCTTAGCCCAGAACTATCCTGGGTTCTCCTCTCTTTTGTGTTACTTCCCCTAGCTTGGGGATTAGGTGACAATCGTCGAGAATCCTCTGCTGCACTCATTGCCACTATCTCCGGAGCCGTTTTACCCGTTTTAGGGCTATTGGTTGCCTATAGTGGGTTAACCTTAAGTTTAGCTGCCCTCTTATCCGTCACTTGGTTAGCCGTTCATCACTGGTATGGGTGGTATGTCATTCCGCCGAGACTTTAGAAGGGATGAGGGAATGGGGAGATAGGGAGATAGGGAGACGTGGAGATGGGAGGATAGAGAGATAAGAAAAAATTATAACTTTTCTCTCTCCATATGAAGTATAGCTTAAAGCCTTAGACCCTAAGCCATACAAGCTATTGCTATTCGTGCCTATTGCCTAGCGCGAAGCGCTATAGAATCAAATAACCTTTAGCTTTTTAATCTAACTATTTATGTTTTATCAAATTGCCTTAGCCTCCATTATTGCTTTGTTCTCGATTGAGTCTTTACCGACGATCGCGTCTGCGACTGACGTATTCAACTCACGCTATGAACGAGATTCATCTGAGACTAAAGAAGTTGAAGAGAGAGCAAAAATCCAAGCCTTACTCGACGAAAACTTAAACGCTATCAATGCAGAAAATGTTGAGAGATATATGAACACAATGCACCCGGATTCTCCCCAATGGGAAATCACAGAACAAACGGTGCTCTATTCCATAGATTTAATGGATTTAAGATATGAAGTGAACGATTGGGAAATTGTTGAACTCATGGGTGATAAAGCTCAAATTATGGCCACTCAAACGACGACCAAAATTGGAGGTGATGCTCAATTTAGAGACAACCAACTGATCGTACTTCATACCTTAAAAAAATATAAGGGTAAATGGAAATTTTGGACATCGGAGATTCAAAGTATAGAATTTCTGAATTAAAGAACTTCCCCGATCGTAAGATAACTATTACAGCGCTTTGCACTGCTATGAGGGACAGTATTGCATCCTTAAAGCCATATACCACAACCCTATTCCCTATTCCCTATTCCCTAGCGCAAAGCGCTATAACTGTTCACTATCAACTCTACACTGTTCATCCAATGAGTAGCCAAACATCAGTAGCCGCAGTTCAAACCATTAAAGTCACCCTGCTCTTAGCTGGAGGTCATCAGTATACCCTGTCTCTGCCCTCCAATTCTCCTATCCTGGTAGCGGTGATGAAAGTCTTGGCTGCCCAGATAGGAAACCAGGGAAGCTCTGGTTCTCAATTATTTCAAATTCCCTTAAATGACGATCGCCAGGCGCTATGTTTTCCCAGTCATCAACTCATTGGAGTCCTTACAGAGCCGCCATTATATGTGCAACAGAAAACACAGCAGATGGCTACTCCTGCACCTCAACCCCCGGCTCCCATATCGAATACCATTACCTCCCGCTTTGTCCATTTAGATAACTTCCTGAGTGACGAAGAGTGCGATCGCTTACTCAAATATGTCAAAAAACGTCAAAAAGATTTCACGAGTACCACTACATCCACTGGAGAAGCAGACTATCGCTATTCCACCGTTCTCTATCACTTCCCCGAATTCTCCGAGATGATGATTGAACGGATAAAAGGGATAATACCAGAAGTTTTACCCCAACTCGATCGCCCCCTGTTTGAACCCCACGATGTGGAAGCCCAATTAACCGCCCATAATGATGGTCATTATTTTAGGCTCCATAATGATAATGGCTCTCCAGATACTGCCACCCGAGAGCTAACCTATGTTTACTATTTCCATAATCAACCCAAAAACTTTAGTGGGGGAGAGCTGCTCCTTTACGACAGTACCATCAAAAATGGGTATTATGCTAAAGCAGATACGTACCAAACGGTTGAACCCCGACATAACAGTATTGTCTTTTTCCTCAGTCGTTATTTACATGAAGTCCTACCGGTGCGTTGTCCCTCGAAAAAGTTTACCGATAGTCGGTTTACGATTAACGGTTGGGTGAGAAGAGCGTAGTAATCTATAGCGCTGCACGCTAGGGAATAGGGAATGGGGAATAGGGAATAGGTTATGTTAGCTGGGTTTCAGTATTGAACCGGAGTCCTAACCGACTCTTTCTCTGCTATAACTGGTATTCACCTCCCTTTAGTTGATGCACTTCTGATTATCCACAGGGGTTTCATCCGAGTCCGGTAAATCTTGAGCTGAGGGTAAGTCATGTTTGGGATGGTATTGGAAGTGCATAAGTTCACAAGGAATTTCTCTTTATTCCCTAATTTTGATGGGCAGCATAATGAACCAGTTGACCGAGTTTGTGACGCAGGGTTTCTAAACCCAGACGCGCACTAGCGGAGATAAACAGAGCTTGGGGATAGTTTTCTTGAGCTAGAGCCAGGGTATCGCCATCGACGCGATCGATTTTGTTAAACACCATCAAACTAGGACAAGGTTCGATCTCCAGATCCGATAACAGGGTAGTTACCGACTCCACTTGTTGTTCCCACGCAGGATGGGAGAGATCGACCAAATGCAACAGGGCATCCGCTTCAGTGACTTCCTCTAAAGTCGCCCGGAATGCATCCACCAGGGGAGGGGGCAGTTCGTGGATAAATCCCACGGTATCTGTCGTTAGAATAGTTTGCGCTGCTCCAGTAACGGCATGGGGAACAACTAAACGGCGGGTGGTGGCATCCAGGGTAGCGAACAACTGGTCAGCCGTATAAACTTCAGCATTGGTTAGGGTGTTGAGCAGGGTGGATTTACCTGCGTTCGTATATCCAACAATGGCGATCGCCGGAATTTCCCGATGTTGCCGCTGATGACGCAAACGACCTCGGTGAGCTTGCAGTTGGCTCACTTCCCGTTGCAAACGAGACAAGCGTCGTGAAATCACCCGCCGCTCAGTCTCTAACTTGGTTTCCCCTGGGCCTCTGGTTCCAATACCTCCACCCAACCGAGACATCATTTGACCGCGCCCCGTCAACCGAGGCAACATATATTCAAGTTGCGCTAACTCCACCTGGAGTTTCCCGGCACGGGACTGGGCCCGTTGGGCAAAGATATCTAAAATTACTTCAGTACGGTCTAAGACTCGAATACCAATTTGGGTTTCCAAATTTCGCACTTGGGCTGGGGATAAATCCCGGTCAAATACGACTAAGGTGGCTCCTAGGGTTTGGGCGGTTAAGGCAATATCCGAGACCTTACCCTTACCAACCACGGTTTGCGGATGGGGCTGCGATCGCTTCTGCTGCATGCTTTCCAAGACGATACCGCCAGCCGTTTCCACCAACCGAGCTAACTCTTGCAACCCTTCTGAGAACCGTTCGGGACTAGCTCGATCCACCTGTAGACCCACCAATAATACCCGGTCTTGCTCCGTATCAACGGCTTGAGCAACCGCTTCTCTGCGAAATTCATTTTCCAGTTCTTCTACCAAGTCCAGAAAATCTGAATCAGTCAATTCCTCCAAACTCACAGGAGGAGAAAGAATCCAATTCAGTTGCGGATCGGCAATTAAATGGGCGAGATAGGCTGATTTAACATAGCCCGTCGCCCCTTTACCACTACGATAGGAACCCCCACCACTGAGAGTTAACACCGCTAGAGCATCCAACCGTTGTAAAGCCATGGCAGTGAGCGATGACTTATTGGGCGGAGTCTGCTTCAGTTGGGTGGCAATACAGCGAATACCGCTCAGTCGCTCCATGCCATATCGGGGCAGTTCCAGAGGGGGGATCTGGGTTTGGTGGGGACTCCCGACTCCTACGCGAATGACGTGACCGCGACGGTTAATGTAGCTACAGACGGGTTGATTAATATCTGAGCTAATGGCAGCAACGCGCTGGGCAAATTCGGACGTAGTTAGGCGATCGCCCGGTAGCCGTTGATGATACAACCGTTGCAATTGTTTGAGTTGACTCGGCTTTAATCCTTGAATGTTGCCGTAGATAGTATCGATAGGCTCTCTCTCCCTGAGCAGTCGCACAAGATTAAACAGATGTTATCCCAATGGGGATAACACGATTGTAGTATATCGATTCTGTCCGGTTGTCTTTAGCGATAAATTTTAATGGAAATCTGGCCGCGATCATAAGCGAATCTCGATGATCTGTCCGGGTTGAATGATGACTGGCAGATAAGGATTGACAGAAGTCAGGCGATCCGATTGTCCTTGAATGGGGAAGGTACGGTCAGAGCCTAGAATAATCGCAGTGGCTTGAAAGCGACTCTGTTGGCCTTGGGTTTCAAATTGCCCAATTACCCGTGTTCCTACGGGGATCAGTAAACTCCCCTGCCGATCTGTGATGGCTTCATGAACCATTAACACTTCTTGTAGGGGAATACCGGGAGTGAGGTAAATGCTCTCCTGGCCTGGATAGCGCAATTTTAAACGAGTTCCGCGAGGGAGGGACGATCTAGGATTCTGAGCAATTCTGGTTCCTGAATTCGACGAGGGCAAATCTTGCCCAAACTCGATGGTAGGAATCACTGTAGAGCGGATAGGGGGCACATCCAAAGTGGGGGCAGGAGCTTGAGGGAGAGATCGCCTTCTGATTCCGACTAAATCTGGTGTCGTTTCTACGGATGCCGGCTGGGTGACCAGGGAAGCGGCTGATGCTCCAGGGGTGGGTTCTTCCGTATTGCCAGTTGGCGCTTGGGACTGACGGGGAAATAGGGGAGGAACCGAGACGAGGGGCTGATTGGCTGGAGGTTCAAATGTGGCTGGAGGGAGAGTTAGGGTTGATGTTGAGCGATCTTGAGTAATCAAGGGACGAATCACGGTTCTATAGAATCCAGCAGATGTGGGAGAGGATTCGATCTGCACTGATTCTGGGGCTAATGTCACCCCAGGAGATAAGTATAAAATTAACTTTGTCTTATCGGATTCTGAAGTCTCTAAGGAAATTTCCTGAATCAATCCAGAGTAAAAATTGCGATCCGTAGGTACTTGAGTTTCTGTATCCGGTAATTCTAAAATAATTCTCAGGGGATTCTCGACAACGAAGTAGCGAGGTGTTATTTCTCCTTGAAAGATTAATTCCAATTGAGTCTTCAGGGGGTCATATTGCCATTGTCTAAGTTCGGCAGCTAGAGCGGGAAAAGCCAGGAAATATAAGGCGATTGCTCCAATCCACCCTAAGGAATCCAGGACAATGTTGAGTGGAGACCTCCAAAGTCTCCGACTTAATGCTTGCATTTGTCTGTAATTCATATCACACCTTTTTGAGCGAATAATCACAAGTTGATTAGGGTATTGTCACATCAAGATTTCATGAATTCTTAGATACTAATAGATAGAGTTGCGTAAACCTAGGGGGGAAACGATGCTATGTACTTGTATGAACACTACTCAAAACCTGAGACCCATATTCGACGGATGAATTTTTCTGAGGGCATTGACCCCCGCTCAACCCCCAATATCCATCAAAGACTGGTGAAACGAACCCAACAAATGGCCCAAGCTAACTTAGAGTTAGCGGATGAGGTTGCCAAACGGAGGCAGGCAGAAGAAAAATATCGCTCCATGTTTGAGAATGCCATGGAGGGAATATTTCAAAGCACTCCAGAGGGTGAGTTAATCAGTGCGAACCCAGCTCTGGCTGGGATTTATGGTTATTCTACTGTAGAAGCTCTGAAGAATGAGGGAATTCGAGTAGGAGATCTGTATGTAGATAGAGACCGTCGCCAGGAGTTTGTAGAGCAATTAACGAAATACGGACAGGTGTGGGGTTTTGAATCCCAAATTCGCCAACCGGATGGCCAAGTGATTTGGATTTCGGAAACGGCTAGGGAAGTGCGGAATCCGGCAGGAATTCTTCTATATTATGAAGGGATAGTTCAGAATATCACCGATCGCAAACAAACAGAATTGGCGCTTAAAGAGTCAGAGACTTCTTATCGTCAACAGTCCGAAGCGCTGCAACAGGCTTTAGAGCAAGTACAACTGGCCCAAAGTCAATTGGTACAACAGGATAAGATGTCTTCCTTGGGGCAGTTGGTTGCGGGAGTAGCCCATGAAATTAATAATCCAGTCAGTTTTGTCTGTGGGAATTTGACCCACGCGATCGCCTATACTCAAGACTTGTTAGAGTTAGTAACACTCTACCAAAACCAATATCCAGAACCTGGGGCCGAAATTCAACAGGCCCAAGAGAATCTAGATGTAGAGTTTTTGGTGGCAGATTTACCCCAAGTTCTTGCTTCTATGGAAGTGGGAGCCAACCGCATTAATCAACTGGTTCGGAGTTTGCGTCATTTTTCCCGTACAGACGATCAAACTCTGCAACCGGTTGATTTGCATGAAGGTTTGGATAGCACCTTGATGATTTTACATAATCGCTTGAAAGCGAAAGGCAGTCAACCGGAGATTGTAGTACAGAAACACTATGGTGAAATTACGCAGGTTGTCGGATATGGGGGACAACTCAATCAAGTTTTCATGAACTTGTTAAGTAATGCGATCGATGCGATCGAAGAAAGACTCGAACAAGGGGGGTATAAGACGGAAGATCCCCAGATTCAGATTACGACTTCCTTATCTTCTAGCGATCGTGTAGAGATTCGCATTGCGGATAATGGTACAGGTATGACTCCAGAGGTTCAAGAGAAAGTTTTTAAAACTTACTTTACCACCAAGCCCCTGGGTAAAGGAACAGGATTGGGACTATCTCTGAGCCAACAAATTATTACTGAACGCCATAATGGACAGTTGCGATGTGAATCTCAACCAGGTGAAGGAACAGCATTCATTATTGAGTTAGAGCTTACCTAAGCCATTATCGATTGCTATCACTATATCGCTCTTGTGCCCAGGGTTCTCCGCGACGATGATAGCCATTACTCTCCCAAAAGCCTAACTCTTCGCGATCGAGAAATTCTAAACCATGAATCCACTTGGTGCTTTTCCAAGCATATAGATGGGGGATGACGAGGCGAACGGGGCCCCCATGGTCTGCGGATAGAGGTTCACCAAAGAGAGTATGTGCAAAGAAGTTATCTTCTTTTAAGAAATCCTCCAGAGTCAGATTAGTGGTATATCCTCCATAGGCATGTTGCATCAGATAGGTCGCTGTAGGGTTAAGGTCTACCTGTTTCATGAAATCCATGACCCGAACCCCACGCCATTGCACATCTAGCTTTGACCAGTGGGTAACACAATGAAAATCTTTGGTGAAGTCATGTTGGGGCATCGCCATCAAGTCGGAGAAGGTGAAGCTCACTTCTTTGGCTAATCCCCATACCTTCAATTGCCAGGCATCGGCCGTAACTTCGGGCGTTTCCCCATACGTGAGGACGGGAAACCCCTTACTGAGATGTTGCCCAGGTGGAGTGCGATCTTGCAAGGACGGATCGGGTTTGCTGAAAAATTTACCAATTGCCATACCACAAAGCGTTGAGGGTTTTCCTCTCTATAATAGTCAAGAATGGGTGACCTGATGCCACCCATTCCCAGACCTTTCCCCAGTTTTGATAGGCAATTTACTCTTCTTCTTCATCCTCATCAGAAGGATAGACAAAATTGGATCGTCCCGTAAGGATGGACTTACCCAGAGACATAGCTTTCTGGGCTTCTAGTGCTGCCTTGCGTTTCCAGACAGCGCGACGCTGATTGCGTTTTGTTTTAGAGGTTTTCTTCTTTGGAACAGCCATAGGATGTCAGAGTCCCTTTTAAGAGGGCAATTTTTCCACAACCTTTCAATTATACAGAAGGCAATAGGCAATAGGCAATAGGCAATAGGCAAATGAGTCAAGGTTTCTCTCTCCCATTCTCCTCCATCTCTGGGTCTCGAGTGTGCCCATGTCCCCCATCCAACCCCCTCTTGTGACCAAGGACAATACCCGATACATTAAAGACAAATTCAAAGACACTAACCATCAAGGCACTAGGTATATTAGGAGTGGGTCATGGGAAAAACTAGGGCGATCGCCATCGGCATTAATCAGTATCAGTATTTCCAGCCGTTAAGCTATGCCCAACAAGATGCCCAAGCATTTTGTGATTTTTGGACGTATCAAGCTGGGTTATCTCTGGATCAATGCTTACTCCTGAGTGAGGTTTCTCAACCCATTCAGGGTGAATCAACTTACCCGGATCGCCCCACAATAGAAGGATGGATGGAGAAAATTTCTAGTGGCAATCATCCACAATTCCAGCTCGATCCAGAAGATCGCCTCTGGCTGTTCTTTAGTGGTTACGGTTCCAGTGTCGATGGCCAAGACTATCTGATGCCCATTGACAGCGATCCCAATCAAGTCAGCACCACAGGAATCTCTATGGCTTGGTTATTCAACTCTCTCGCCAACTTACCGACTCAAAATCTGTTGGTGGTGTTAGATATGAATCGGCCATCGAGTTTGCAAATTGGGGGACTTTTAGGGAATCAGACCGCTAATTTAGCGCGAGAACTAGAAATTGCCACTCTTCTTTCGTGTCAACCCGGTCAATTTTCCCAAGAGACCTTAGAATTACGACAAGGGTTATTTACGGCTGCTTTGCTGGAAGGATTGCGATCAGGTCAATGCAGTACATTAGCGAGTTTAGATCATTATCTGCACCGTCGGCTAATGGAATTGAGCGATCAACACAATCGACCCAACCAACAAGCCTTGATGGTGGTGAATCCTCCCGGCCGAGTTCATCGGGTGATTTTACCGATTGAGGAGACCGAAACAGAGGAAGCCTTTTCTCAAAGTTCCAGTACCGCTGAACCACTAAGTGTTCCGTCCGGTTCTGGGGTTATTCCTCAGCCAAGCCCTGTTGCCCAGAAAACCTCAACAGATATTCATAAGCCTATGGAACCTGACAAAAAACCCCAATCTCAAGACCCCAAATCCAATGAAGAAGATGCACAATTTTGGCGATTACTGATTCTGGCTTGGGGGGGTATTGCCCTAATTTTGATTGGAGGAGTCTTTTTACGCAATCGTAATGCGTTAACTACGGTCGAAACACCACCTAGTCCAGCAGTGACTGATCCAGTTGCGGGTTCTCCGGCTCCAACTCCTGCCGCAAGTCCTTCGGAAGTGGTGGTGATTCCTGCCCCGGCTGATTCTCCAGTCGCGGCGACTCCAGCTCCTTCTCCAGCGGTTCCTCAAGCTCCAGCGACTGTAGCTACACCGGCTCCCGCTCCCCAACCTCAGCCAGCGAGTGCCCCAACCTTGACCCAGGTGACGAGTATTTTAGGCTCTCAGCAAGCATCGCTGTATGTAAAGGCGATTGAAGAAGCGCGGAAAATTTCGGCAGATAATCC
Source organism: Roseofilum reptotaenium CS-1145 (assembly GCF_028330985.1). Lineage (NCBI taxonomy): Bacteria > Bacillati > Cyanobacteriota > Cyanophyceae > Desertifilales > Desertifilaceae > Roseofilum > Roseofilum reptotaenium. The sequence goes on from NZ_JAQMUE010000074.1 coordinate 113,123, forward strand.
CAATTATGCTGAGGCTCAAGGAAAAATTGAGCTATGGAGTCAAGCCATTATGGATATTGCCATGGGTCGGGCAGCTCAAGGGCAGTTTGAGGGGGCGATCGCCGCTGCTCAACTGGTGCCACCCGAAGTCTCGGCTTATTCAGCAGCCCAAAGTTCAATCACCACTTGGCAACAGCAGGCAGCTCAAGCCAAGGCGAATCAGGTGGTGATTCAACAAGCCAGTAGTAAGATTAAGGCCAATCAAGCGTCTTCTTATAATCAGGCAATCGCCCAGGTGAAGACCATTGGGGCGGATCAACCCCGATATAACCAAGCTCAAACACTGGCCAACCAATGGAGTAGTGAAATCCTCAAAATTGCCTACCGTCGGTTAGCCAGTGATGGTCCGGCACAGGCGATCGCGGCAGCTAAATTGGTTCCCGAAAACACAGGAGCTTATGCAGAGGCCCAACGGGCGATCGCCGTTTGGCAAACTCGCTTATAACGCATAGCCCTGAAAGCCAACAGATTCACAACTCTGAAGGGATACAACGAACCGGTTGTATCCCTTATTCATTAGAAAATTTATTACCGATTGCCTTGGGGCACAGCAGAATCCTAAAAAAGGTTTAAACTTCTTTACGCACAGTTCCCCTTCCAATCTTTTATACTGGCCAAGCTACCGATCAAGGCAATGATAGTTACTTTTTCCCCCTTATAAATTCCATGTCCGATGAGTATATTGTGGTTAAAACCAGTGAATATACTTCCCTTCAAGAGGAAGTAAAACGCCTCAGAGAACGGGTATGGGCACTTGAACAGCCGACCCAAATTCAACCTGAACCTATCCAGGTGGCTCAACAAAAAGCCCTTTTAGCCGTCATTACACGCATTCGTCAATCTCTGGATGTGGAAACTATTTTCCAATCAACAGCGATAGAAGTACGACAACTGTTAAATGCCGATCGGGTAGGCATGTATCAATTTGCTGAAAACTCTAACTACCAATGGGGGGAATTTGTCTCCGAGGATGTCTTACCTCCTTTTTCTTCCACTTTAGCTGCTCGGATTGAAGATCACTGTTTTGGCGATAATTATGCCCAATATTACCAAGAAGGACGAATTTGGGCTTGCAATGATATTTATGCACAAGGTTTAAATACTTGTCATATTCAGATCTTAGAACAATTCCAAGTCCAAGCTAATTTGGTGGTTCCCCTCCTAAAGGGAGAGATATTATGGGGACTTCTCTGTATTCATCAGTGTGGCGATCCTCGATGTTGGCAACCCCAAGAAATAGAATTTGTTTCCCAAATCGCGGTTCATTTAGGAGTTGCTCTACAGCAGGCAGAAGTCTTAGCCGGGCAAAAACAACAGTCAGATCGGTTAGCTAAAGCGGTAGCTCAGGCTGTGGATCGGGAACAGGCGATCGCTGCTGTAATCACGAAAATCCGCCAATCCCTCGATCTCGATACTATTTTTCGCACCACCACCGATGAAGTCCGTCAACTGCTCAAAGCCGATCGAGTCGTCATTTATCGTTTTAACGAAGATTGGAGTGGAGAATTTGTTGTAGACTCCGTCGCTCCGATGTGGAAATCCTTAATTATCGGGCAACAGAAAAATCCAAATTTGAACGGTCAGATTAGTGAATGTAGTCTCAAAAACCTAGAACATTTGTCCGTCACAGATACTTACTTCCAGCAAACCCAAGGCCAATTATTTAATCAAGTGCAATTATTTCGGGTTTGTTCAGATATCTATAATAGTAATTTTTCTGAATGTTATATTCAGGCCTTAGAATCCTATCAAGCTAGAGCCTATGCCATTGTCGCCATTTATCAACACCAGCGTCTATGGGGCTTATTAGCTGTCTTTCAAAATTCCGGCCCCAGAGATTGGCAAGAGATTGAAATCAACTTCTTAGTTCAGATTAGTTCTCAATTAGGAGTGGCGATTCAACAAGCAGAATTATTAGCCCAAACCCAAAAACGCTCTAGCGAATTAAAAAGCACATTAGATGCCCAACTGCAAAAACGAGCCAATGAATTAGAGCAAGAAGCACAACGGGAGAAGGCGATCGCTGAAGTAATTGATAAAATTCGTCGTACCCTAGACTTAGAGACTATTTTTCAAACGGCTGCAACAGAAGTCCGACAACTGCTAAATGCAGATCGAGTCGCTATTTTTGAGTTTGATCGCGAGTCCGACTGTACTCAGGGAAAATTTGTTTCTGAAGATGTCTTACCTAGCTTTGAATCAACCTTAACTCAAAAAGTTTATGATTATTGTTTTGATTGGCATCAGAACAATAATCATAAACCCGGAAAACTACAAGCCATTTCCGACATTTTTACGGCAGATCTATCTCCTTGCTATTTTAATATCTTAAACAAATTTCAAATTCGTGCCAATCTAGTTCTCCCCCTAGTTAAAGGGAATCAGTTATGGGGTTTGCTATGTATTCATCAATGTTCCAAAGCCAGAACTTGGGACCCCAAAGAAATTGAATTTACCCGTAAAATTGCCATTCAGTTAGGCGTAGCCTTACAACAGGCAGAATTACTCTCTCAAGCACAAAAGCGATCCAGTGAATTACGAATAACCCTAGCAGATTTAAATGCCATTGTTGATAATTTAGCCGATGGCTTATTAGTGACTGATACCCAAGGGAGAGTAACTCGGTTTAATCCTGCTCTTTTGTCGATGTTTAACTTAGAACGATGGCAACTAGAAGGACAGAATGTTTGGACGATTTTCTCCCCTGAATTAGAGGAGTTGATCGCATTAATTCATAATCGAAATCAAGAAATTATTACCCTTGATGTGAAGTTGGGGAATCATCGCGAAGGTCAAGCCTTAGCGACGAGTATTATTAAGGAAGGAGAAGGAATGGAAGGGGATCAATGTATGGGTTCAGTGATTCTCATTCGAGATGTCACTGTCGAGCGGGAAGTAGATCGGATGAAAACTGATTTCTTAAACACAGTTTCCCATGAATTGAGAACCCCTTTAACTTCAGTACTAGGATTTGCAGAAATGATTCAGGAGAAGCTGGAAGAAATTATTTTTCCTGCAACTATACAACAGGATAGAAAAGTGAAGCGATCGGTTGTCGCAGTCAGTAATAACATTGACATTATCATTTCTGAAGCAGAACGGTTAACCTCCCTAATCAATGATGTATTAGATATTGCAAAAATGGAATCTGGTCGAGTAGACTGGAATATTCAACCCGTTAATCCAAAGGTGATTTTAGATCGAGCGATTGCCGTAACTTTTTCTCTCATCAACAGTAATAATTTACAGTTAATCAAAAAAATCCATCCAGATTTACCCGTGATTGAAGTTGATACCGATCGCCTGATTCAAGTCCTCATTAATTTAATCTCTAATGCTGTAAAATTTACCGAACAAGGAACCATTACTTGTGAAGCAGAGGTTGCAGACAATCACCTGGTGGTTTCCATTATTGATACAGGTATAGGTATTGCACCAGAAAACCAGGATACTGTATTTGAGCGGTTTAAGCAAGTGGGGGATATTTTAACGAATAAACCTAAAGGAACAGGTTTAGGATTAGCAATTTGTAAACAGATTATTGAATATCATGGGGGTAAAATTTGGGTTGAAAGTGCCCTTAATCAAGGAAGTAAGTTTTCTTTTTTGCTTCCCCTCGATCCAAAAGTGGTTAGACAGCATATAGAGGAATTCAATGAATAAAAAAGTCTTAATTGTTGATGATGAACCTAACATCCTTATCCTCATGGAACAAGCTCTTGAAAAATTGGAGGATGAAGATGACGTAATTCTCTTAACAGCTAAAAACGGTCAAGAAGCATTGCAGGTAATTGAAGAAGAAAACCCTGACTTAGTTTTTTTAGATGTGATGATGCCTAAGATGAATGGACTAGAAGTTTGTGCCCAAGTTAAAGAAAATTCTAAGTTTGATAATATCTATATTATTATGCTGACGGCAAAAGGTCAAGAGTTTGATAGAAAAACAGGCATAGCTGTAGGAGCAGATTTGTATATGACTAAACCTTTTCGTCCGAAGGAAGTATTGGCTAAATCAAGAGAAATTCTTGGATTTATAAATGAGTAAATTTTAATGATAAATATTAATTTTAAAAAAATTGTCCTCAAGCCTAGAATAAAAAAAATCATCCAGCGGCTCACTAACGATAATCATCAGATAGGGATTTTAGACGATCGTCAAATTCCCATTTTAGGAGAGCTAACCCTAGCTAATGCCCAAGGATATGAAATTGCTGTAGAAGATAAAATTTTAGGTTGGGTCGTCAGCGAAGATATCCATGATTCGATTGCCCAACTGGTTATTTATTTAATTGAAATAGAAGTCAACAAAAAAGTGTTAGCGGCTGATGCTTTAGACAAATACGAAGAACTAAACTTTTTGTATGATATCTCCTCTAAAATATCTACGTGTTTGCATGTCCATGAAGTGATCAAGCTCATGGCGAATGAAGCATTCAAACAAATACCGGGTAATGCATTAGTGGTCATGATTTATAATGCTTATGAACAATCTATGCAAACTTTTTATCCTAAAACTGATGAAAATCAAGTCATCTTAGGGAAGAAAATTCCAACTAATATCGGAATTTATGGTTCTGTTTTTAATTCAGGAAAGGCGGAAATTGTAAATCAGGTGACTTTAGATCCTCGATTTATTCCTCAAGATTTTGAAATTGTGTCTATGATGTGTTGTCCGTTAATGACACAAACGGGGAAATTAGGCATAATTCAAATTAGTAGCGATCGCGCTCTAGACTATACAGCCCAAGACCTCAAATTATTTACAGCTCTAGCTTCCCAAGCCGCCGCATCAATTCAGAATGCTCTATTTTATGAACAACTCCGGGACTATTCCTATACCTTAGAGAGAAAAGTAGCTGAAAGAACCGCTGAATTAGAGCGAGTAAACCAAGAATTAAATCAACTGGCTAATTTAGATGGCTTAACCCAAGTGGCAAACCGTCGCTGTTTGCAAGAAACATTTGATCGAGAATGGTCTCGACTGGCAAGGGAGAAATTGCCCCTATCCATTATTATCTGTGATGTAGATTATTTTAAGCGTTATAATGATACTTATGGGCATCAAATGGGAGATGAATGCTTACAAAAAATAGCCGAAGCAATCAAACAAGCTTTAAAAAGACCAGCGGATTTAGTGGCTCGATATGGTGGAGAAGAATTTGTCGTAATTTTGCCCAATACTCAAGCATCTGGAGCTTGGATAGTTGCTCAAGAAATCCAAGAGCATGTGCGTCAACTATCCCTCGATCATCAAGCCTCACTCGTTAGTCCTTTTATTACGATGAGTATGGGACTCTCTTCAACCATCCCCACTCACGAAACGTCAGGAGAAGAATTGTTTGAAATTGCGGATCAAGCCCTCTACGAAGCTAAAAAACAGGGTCGCGATCGCATGATATTTCGGGAATTCAAATCGCCAGATCTTCAACCTCAATAACCCAAAGTGCCAGAGAATGATGGTATCTCTAGGCTTTAGTGTATCATTCATCATTCATAGTGAATTCAATATTTCATTGCTAAACTAAGATCGGATCGCAATCTTACGTTGAGAACCCAAACGCTATGGTTGATGCAAAAAACCAACCCTCTGTCCCCCATGTCGTGATTGTTGGAGGAGGCTTTGGGGGGCTTTATGCAGCCCAAAGCCTAGGCAAAGCACCGGTTAAACTGACCTTAATCGATAAACGCAATTTCCACCTATTTCAACCCTTACTGTATCAAGTGGCGACGGGCAGTTTATCTCCTGCGGATATTTCTTCTCCTCTGCGCTTGGTTTTAAATCAAAATAAAAACACCCAAGTCCTTTTAGATCATGTAAAGGATATTGATCCCGATCGCCAACAGCTTACCCTCGACAACCGTACCCTCTCCTACGATACCCTGATTCTGGCCACGGGTGTGAAGCATCACTATTTTGGCAACGACCAATGGCAAAATATTGCCCCTGGTTTGAAAACTATCGAAGATGCTCTGCTCATGCGTCGCCGCATTTATGGCGCATTTGAAGCCGCAGAAAAAGAAACTGATCCCGAAAAACAAAAAGCTTGGCTGACGTTTGTGATAGTCGGTGGTGGCCCGACTGGAGTAGAATTAGCAGGGGCGATCGCCGAATTAGCCCATAGCGTCCTCAAAAACGACTTTCATCACATCAACACCACCAGCGCCCAAATTTTGCTCCTAGAGGGTGTAGATCGCATCTTACCTCCTTACGCGCCAGAATTGTCCATTAGAGCAGAAGAAGACCTTACCCAGCTAGGAGTAAGGGTACAAACTCAGACCCTAGTCACCCAAGTCACGGACAGTTCAGTAACCGTGCGGCAAGGAGAAAAAGAAAACGTAATTCCTGCTCGTACCATTCTCTGGGCTGCTGGGGTCAAGGCTTCGAGTCTTGGGAAAGTACTCAATCAGAAAACCGGAGTTGCCCTAGATCGGGCAGGTCGGGTAAGGGTAGAAGAGAACCTAAGCATTCCCGGTTATCCGAACATTTTCGTTATTGGTGACCTAGCCAACTTCTCCCATCAAGGAGAGCAACCCTTACCCGGTATTGCCCCGGTCGCTATGCAACAAGGTAAATATGTGGCCCAATGGATAAAACAGGAACTGCGCGGCCAAACCCATTCCCCCTTCCGCTATACCGAAGTTGGAAGTCTAGCCGTAATTGGTCAAAATGCGGCGGTGGTAGACTTAGGATGGATTAAGCTCACCGGATTTATTGCCTGGTTAACCTGGGTATTCGCCCATATCTATTATTTAATCGAGTTTGATAATAAATTAGTCGTCATGGTCCAATGGGGATGGAACTACCTGACCAGTGGAAGAGGAGCACGGTTGATTACCGGTGAAGATTCTCTTCCCAAAGGAGTAATGAGTAATGAGTAATAGGACATTTCCCCGTGTCTCCGTGTCCCCGCATCCCCGTGTCTCTCCCATTCCCCCATGACCCATTATCAAACCCAATTGCATATCAAAACCACAGGAAAGAACTTTTCTGCTATCACGGCTCAAATTAAACAAGTAGTCAAAGAATCCGGGATTCAAACTGGATTATGTACTCTGTTTTTAAGGCATACTTCCGCCAGTTTAGTCATTCAAGAAAATGCCGATCCTGATGTTTTGCAAGATTTAGCTAACTTTTTTGCCAAATTAGTTCCTGAAGATGGAATAAGTTATATTCATGATGCTGAAGGGCCAGATGATATGCCCGCTCATATCCGCAGCGCATTAACCAAAACGTCAGAACAAATTCCCATTCACCAAGGACGCTTACTGTTAGGGACTTGGCAGGGGATTTACTTATGGGAACATCGCAGTCGGAGTCACCACCGGGAACTGGTCGTTCATATTAGTGGAAATTAGGAAAACATTCAGATGCAGAAAAAACTAGCGATCGCTACAGCTCTATTGAGCTTAATTCCCCTTTCTATTGCTTATCCCAGTTGGGCAGCTAATGTTCTTGAACAAGTGAATCAAAGCGGAACCTTACGAGTTGCCGTTCGCCAAGATACCATTCCCTTTGGATTCAAAAATGATCGAGGACAATGGATGGGGTTTTCTGTGGATTTAGTTAAGCGTATTCAAGCCGAGCTAGAAGCAGAACTGAATAAAACTATTGAGATAGAATGGGTCGAAGTTGATACCCAAAATCGGTTTCAAGCCATTCAAGAGAATCAGGTAGATCTCGATTGTGGCTCAAACTCTTTTACTTGGGAACGAGATGAAATCGTCGATTTTTCTATTAGCTACTTTAGCACAGGTACTCAGCTTTTGGTTCCCCAACAAACTAAGCTAGGAAACCCAGAATCTTTACAGGGGAAACGGATAGGAGTTATTGAAAATACCACCAATGCTGAAATCATTCAAAAGATCCAACCCAATGCTGAATTTATCTGGGTGCGCGATCGCGTCCAGGGATTGCAACAATTAGAACAAGGAAACATTGATGCCCTAGTGAGTGATGGAGTTCTCCTAGAAGCTCTCCGGAGAACCGCCAAAGACCCCCAAGCCTGGAGAGTGACCCCCAGTCGTCCTTACAGCTTAGAATCCTATGCTTGTATTCTCCCAGAAAACAATTCTCGTTGGCAATCAATGATTAATTACAGCTTGGTTAAATATATGCAAGGATTTTTAACCGATAAACCGGCTGAAATTGCCATTTTTCAACGCTGGTTTGGAACAGATGGCTTACTTCCCTATCCTCGACAAGCCGTTTATTTTCATTATCAAGAAACTCTAAACTCTTTACAGTGGCTTCCAGAAAATGAATGGGAATAACTGTAAGATGGGGAGGAAAATCCCTGACAAGCGATTTCATCTTCCTACAAATTCACCGTATTGTTATTTGTAATAGCGATAAAAATTGACAATGAAGATAAGCCTTGAGTATCATGCAGCAGATGAATTAATTCAGTGAGGGAAAAACCATGAAACGGAATTTAGCAATCGCCGTCCTAACTTTGCTGTTTTCAGGCAGTCTATCCCTACCCAGTTGGGCAGAGACAGTGATAGAAAAAGTCATGCGTACAGGGGTACTCACGGCAGGAACTCGTACCCATACAGCACCTTTTGCTTATATTAATGAGCAAGAAGAGTTAGTGGGCTATTCGATTGATATGCTTGACCGAATTCGCCAAGAAATGGAAGCTCAACTGGGGAAAGAAATCACCTTAGAGTTAGTTGAAGTCACGCCGGATACTCGCATTCCTGCAATTACCAATCGCACGGTTGATTTAGTCTGTGGAGTCACCAGTTTTACTTGGGATCGGGATGTTTTTGTAGACTTTTCCTTAAGTTATGCTGTCACCGGGACTCGTTTATTGGTTCAACAAGGAAATCGATTAGAATCACCAGACTCTTTAAAAGGTAAAAAAGTAGGTGTATTACTGGGAACGACAAATGAACAGGTCATTCAACTGATTCAACCGGATGCCGATCTGGTTCCTATGCGCGGTAGTGCGGAAGGATTAGCTGCTCTCCAAGATGGTAAGATTGATGCGTTTGCGTGGGATGGTGTGCTTTTAGAAGGTTTACGCAAAACGGCCAGCGATCCAGATCAATTTAAGGTTGTCCCTGAAGTTCCTTATACCCGTGAAGGAATTGCTTGTATGATGCCAGAAGATAATTCTAAATTCCGCGATCTGGTTAACTATAGCTTGGCTAAATTCATGCAAGGTTACCTGATGGAGAGACCGGATGATGTAGCCGTCATTAATCGCTGGTTTGGGTCTGAAGGAGTTATTCCCATTAATCAGGATTTAGTGGTTGAGTTTTTTCAGGATGTTATTGATACCCATGGTCAAGTGCCAATCGCCCCATAGCTCCCCCTTTCAAGGGAATGATTGGACTGGGGATGACACGGAGAAACGGAGAAACGGAGACTCTCTAGACAAGGAGAATGGGTAATGACCAATCTGCTGGGTTGAGGAGCCTTTCCTCCATATTCCCTAGAGATTTGCACATCATTACCCATCATTTAGCGTTGAAAAAACCCCTGAAGATGAAGTCAGGGGTTTAGATGCCAATCACATATTTTTTCCATTCTTGATGTGTACCGCTTGTCACATGCTTTTGCAGCTCGAAATAGAGACTGCTGTATGGCTTTCGCGGGGGATGAGATAAAGTCATAGAAGCTTCTTCTGGAGTCCGGTTTCCTTTTTTGACATTACAGCGAACACAGGCTGTGACTAAGTTTTCCCAGGTATCTCCTCCTCTGCGCGATCGCGGAATTACATGATCGAGCGTTAGACCCTCTCCCTTGTATCCACAGTATTGACAGCAATGGGAGTCTCTGTACAAAATATTTCGTCTTGTCAAGGGAATTTCTTTATAGGGAACTTGGATATAGTGCCGCAGTCGAATTACGGTTGGTAAGGGAAAACCAGGGCACAACAACTTACCATTGTGTTCTACTTGTTCGGCTTTTCCCTTGAGCAACAGAATAACCGCCCGTCGCCAGGTAGCGATATTGAGCGGTTCGTAAGAGGCATTTAACACCAGAACCTTGCTCATGGATATAGATAATTGCAAAAAGATTTTCAAATAGCCTAGCACATTGTTTTCCTTTAAGCATGAAATCAGGGATTGCAATCCATCTGTTCAGCTCCTTATTGATGGTGCTAAGGCTTGAAGCTGTATTCCATAGAAGAGAGAAGCCCCATATTATATTTTTGGCGTTACCGATCTAAAAATAATCTAAAATTTTCTAGTTCTTCCCAAAAAGATATAATAAATTATACTAGAATATAAATAAAAATACTAAATCCATGCCAACAGATGAGTATGCATTAGAGTCTGCATTGACTCCAGGATCAGCGATCGCCGGAACCCCTAGCGCTGATACTTTGATTGGAACCCCGAACCCGGATAAAATCATTACTTATGCTGGAGACGATTGGATTGCCGGAAATCAAGGCTCAGATACTCTCAAAGCCAATACAGGCCAAGATCTACTTTATGGCGGACAAGACTCGGATCTGCTCCATGGAGGTCAAGGAAATGATACCCTCTACGGGGACAAGGGGAGCGATCGCCTTTCCGGAGACCTCGGTTCAGACCTCCTGATCGGGGGGGCAGATCGAGACTTCTTTATCCTCAGTCAGCCATCCTCCGCAAACCAGACCCAAACAGATTGGATACTTGATTTTGAAGACGGTCAAGATTATATCCAACTTATGGGTGGTTTAACTTATGAGCGACTAATCATTGGTTTAGGAACCGATAACTTAACCGGTACAACCCTCATTCAAGATCTCCTCACCGGCCAAACCCTTACCATTTTATCCGGTATTCATCCCAATCAATTAACCCCTGAAGACTTTATCAGTGAGGCTCTCCCCTTTAACCTCAGCCAAAGCGCACCATCCGATTCTCCCTTACTCCTAGCCCCTCCCGAAACCCCCACCTCATTTAACATTGAATTTGACTATCGATTCGATCACAGTGGTTTTTTCAACGATCCTAACTGTCGTCAAATCCTAGAAACTGCTGCCTCCTTCTGGGAGCGCCATATTCTGGATGAATTTGCAGATCTAGCTCCCGGAACCTCCATTTACATCAAAAATCCCACCACTCGAAGCACCGTATCGTTTACCCTAGACCGTCCCATTGATGATGTACTCGTCTTTGTTGGTGCAGCGCCCCTCTCCTCTCCAATTCTTGCTCAAGCAGGGCCAAGTGGCAATTGGACTCCTGGTAGTGACCTCGATCGCCGATTTAACAGTGCCAACTTTGAGCCTTGGACGGGTCATATCAGTTTTAATTCAAGCATTAATTGGTTTATCGATCCAACGCCCCAAACCCATAATGATATTCCGCCAGGACAAGTCGATTTAATGACCGTTGCGGCCCATGAACTCGGCCATATTCTGGGTATAGGTAAATCCCAAGCCTTTAACCAATGGATATCCGGTCAAACCTTCATCGGACCCAATGCCCTAGTGATGACTGAGGGTTTAGGGGTTCCCTTAGCTGACGATTTATCCCATATTGAAGACCATTTCTTACCCAATGGCATCAGTGGAGATTCCTTACTCACACCCTTTGTTTCTTTAGGGGTACGACAATTCCCTACCCTTCTCGATTTAGTGCTCTTACAAGACGTTGGATATCAGATTACGGTTTAGGGAATGGGGAATAAGAACAACCCAGTTTTGCCCTTTCCTTGGATATTCCATAAATAAAGCACTTGAGTGTTAAATTATCAAACAATCTCTAACATACCCATCATACCTTGATCTTCATGGTCGAGGATATGACAGTGGTAAACGGTTTTGCCGATAAAATCTTGATACTGAATTCGCAAGCGAACGGTTTCACCACGACGGACATTAACCACATCTTTCCAGGCTAAAAGCGGTTCAGGAGTTTGATTGCGGCCGATCACTTGGAATGAGTTGAGATGGATATGAAAGGGATGATCCATTCCTCCTGGATTAATGATTTCCCACTCTTCAATTTGATTCAATTTGACCCTAACATCGATACGTTGATGATTAAAGACCCGATCGTTAATCAAAAATACCATTCCCCTTCCTGGAGTCATGCCATGATTGAGGGTAAACTGGCGCAGGGTTTGCGGTTCAGGTAACGGTGTAATGGGAATCAGGGTTTTGGGTAGGGGAATGGGGGCGACAGGTTCAGTATACTTGAACGTGGCGATCGCCTGAGTTTGGTTGCTGCTAGAGGATAATCTCATATGCCCCATCATGCCCACGGTTCCCCGGTCATAGGGTAAACTCGATAACGTATACTGGGATGGGGGGCGATCGCCTGAAATTAAAACCTGTACTCGCTCTCCTGGCGCTAACAGTAATTCTCTTAATTCTACCGGTTCGGAAATTGCACCCCCATCTGTAGCAATTAAATAAAAGGGATGTTCATCTAAGGATAAGCGATAAAACCGAGAACTGGACGCATTCAACAAGTGTAAGCGCAGCAAACCTTGGGCAGGAATAGAAAACTCTGGCTTGATTTTCCCATTCACCGTCACCAATTCTCCTTCTCTCCCTAACATAATTGCCCCATGGGAGAGGTGGGCATTACGATTAGCACTAAAATCTTGTAACACTAAAAATTCTTCAGAAGCGGCTTTAATTTCTGGAATTTCGTCTAATTCACCCCGGACAATCAACAAGCCAGCTAATCCTTTAAATACCTGTTCTGCTACTTGTCCATGGTAATGGGGATGATACCAAGAGGTGACCGCCGGATGATTTTCAGGCAGCGTAAATTCATAGCTGAATTGTTCTCCAGGAGGAACAGCAATAAACACATTATCAGCCTTTCCTGTGGGCGGAATATGCAATCCGTGATAATGAAGGTTGCTCGTTTGGGGTAATTGATTCTGAAAATTAATTTGAATCGTATCTCCGGGTTTCGCTTCTAGTCTTGGCCCGGGAATTTGCCCATTATATCCCCATTGCATGAGCCGATTTCTGCCGAATTGCATTGGCATTTCTTGGGCAACCATATCCACAGATAAAAATCCGTCTTGACTGATATGAGTATTCGGCATAGCTGGTGCTTGGCTGATCGTTTTTCGATTACATTGACTCAGTAGGATTGTGCCGCTTGTACCGGCCATATAAGTCAGTAATTTTCGTCGGTTGAGCATATTTTTTTATATAATAATTTTCACTTTTAAGTCCGGTTAAATACATGGTATCATAATAGACTAATCAGACTTGAGATCGGGTAGCGATCGCAGATTTTGCTCCCTCAACCAGCTATCGCCCTCCGATCAAGGGGGCAGAGGATCTTGGCTATAATCTACGACTAAATCATAACTGGCTGTATCGTAAATATTATCTAACAATACCTGTAAATCTACTAAGGATTCCGTATCTCCAGACTTTATACTATTTCTCTATGATATTGCGCTTAATGAATACTCTCAGATAATTGCCTCAATAGAAATCATTAGTGGCAAACTTAAAGAGAAATGGTATTAGAGACAAGGGAAATGCAGGAATGCGATCGCATAAATTAAATCCATACAAATCTGCTTGAGGGCGGCGATCGCCTCGACTAACCAAAATTCGATAATTAGTGGAACCTTAGCTGTAATAAACCAGTATAGGTTGTCCCTTGCGCAATAAATCAATCTCCACTAAATGAGTAGAACTGCTTAAAACTTTATTGCGCTTACCCTCATATTGCTTTCGCCCTTTCTGAGACTGCCCCTTAGAGCCAGTTCAATAATGAGCCAGTGATGGACTCCTGGCCAAAGTTCTGGATGTTCCAGATAAGGGTTCATCCCTGAAAAAGGGGAAGGCATAAACGCTCCTCATCACTGAGTTGGATTACTCTTCGTCGCTTAAGTTTGCCAGATGCTCTTCCAATCCCATGCGAGTTTCCGCTTTATGCAGAAAATAGCCCGTCATCATTGCCGAAGCCAACAAACGGCCTAACTGTTCCCGACTGGTGGTGATAGTCACTCCGAAATGGTCTGGAGGCAAATGTCCCAGCAATCCCACAATGTTGTGTTCCATGACGCTGAGGGCTTCTTTAGAGGGTTGTGAGAGATGATTAACAGCTTCAGGGTCTAGGGAATGCAGATATTGACCTAGGACGTTGTTGTCATTAGCCAATTGCTCGAAGAGATCGGAATGTTGGGAGGGTATGTTAGGATTCATAGTTTTTGACTCAATGAGAGAGTGACTTCTATTGACTGTTTTTACTGTAAACGAGGACTCAAAAAAGCCATTGGAGGTGAACCGAACTTAGGAAGCAGGGATTTTGCGAAACCGAGGAAAGTCTGAGCCTGCCCGAGTAGGGCAGGAGAGAATAGGTGAAGTTAATCACAGTAAAGGGTATCGCGGGTGTTTTCTCCGGTGATGGGGTTGGTTCCTTTGGCGATCGCACATAAATATTCCTGAGCATCATCTCGGAGAATCACATCAGTAAAATCTGCTCCCTCGATATTAGCATCTCTAAAGCTGGCCAGTTGGGCAAAAGCCCCTTCAAAGAGAACATCTTTTAAGTTCGCCTTTCTAAAATTGGCTTCTCCAATAGTGGAATATCTCAGATCGGCTCCTTCTAAATTCGCTCTAATTAATTTGGCTCCAAATAAACTCGCGCCTCGCAAGTCTGCTCCCACAAAGCTGCTTTCAGTCAGATCTGCTTGATCGAATTGAGCTTCTATGAGATCTTTACCCGAAAAATCAGCACCTTTCAGGTCTACTTTTTCATAGTTTTGGGCAAACGCTGGGGATAGGTTACCGATGCTTCCAGTCAGGCTCAGGCTCAGGATTAGGCATACACTCAATAACCCAATCAGATAAGTAGGAATTTTTTTGACGGTCATGGGAATGGTCGGTTTAGGTGTTCAACAGCGATATCATCATCCTATGGGAAGGTGGAGGCTGAAAAGAGGGTGGACTGATATGAGGCTCAATCCGGGAATGCAAGGAGAAGAGACCGTTGCTCAATGGTTGCAACAGCAAGGTGCAAAGATTTTGCATCGTCGGTGGCATTGTCGTTGGGGAGAGTTAGATCTGATTGTCCAATGGCAGGAAGAGTTGGTTTTTGTGGAGGTGAAAACCCGCAGTGCTGGCAATTGGGATCAGAATGGGTTAGGTGCAATTTCTTCTAGGAAACAGGAGAAATTGCGCTGTGCTGCGGAACTCTTTCTAGCTGAGTCACCTGAGTTTGGTGAATGGGGATGTCGTTTTGATGTGGCGTTGGTCTATTATCAGCGAGTGGGTACATGTTCAGATGTTCGGGCGATCTCCCCACCACTCACCTATAACCATCAGCAGTTTATGATTATAGACTATCTCCAAGGTGCATTTTAAAACGGATAGTTGTGTGATTTAACTCATTTCAAAGTTAGGTTACAGCTTCTATGATCCAAGTAACACCATCTAAATTAGCCAATCACGAAAGTTATCCTATGTTGAAGTTCGCGATCTTATTCCTGGGAGCCTTTACCCTAATTCTCTGTACATCCCTAATCTCAAATCCTGTCCAAGCACAACCCCCTAGTGAACATACCCTTGTCTATAGCTGGGGATACGATCGCGTAGGAAGTCATCAAAAGGTTTGCAAGCAGTTAGAGTCTGTCATTCAACCTAATCCTCGCTATACCGACAAACCCTCTTTACATACTTATAGCCGTGTAGTGAGCGATCAGTATTGCTCTCCAACAATCAATGATTAGATCCAGACTAATTATTTATACTTAAACTATCTATAAACTGATCTTTAACCCGGATTTTCAGCTCCTTGTCTGTCCTAGTGCCATCTATGACTGACCCGACTAGAAAACACAGGGGAAGGTAACGGTAAAAGCACTTCCCTTTCCTTGTTCACTCTCCACCATGATTTCACCTCCATGGAGATCAATTAAGCGTTTCACAATGGAAAGTCCTAAGCCAGTTCCGGGGATTTTCCCCACATTCGCGCCTCGTTCAAACCGTTGAAACAGTTTTTGTTGATAGTCTAGAGGTAACCCAATCCCTTGGTCTCGAACTGCAAGCCTAATCTCAGATTCAGTTTGGGTAATATCAAGCTTAACAGTTCCTCCATTTGGGGAATACTTGATGGCATTCGAGAGCAAATTCGAGAGAACATGGCGTAGAATCATAGCATCAAGATTAATAATCCGGTTTTCTCCATAAAGGGTCAGCACTAAGTTATGCTTAGAAGAGGCAATCACTTTGATTTCTTCAATAATCTCTTCACAAAACTCGACTACATTAATCTGTTCCGGATTAAACTCTAACTTGCCAAATTCAGTCCGGCTTAATGTGAGAATATCTTCCAATAACTGATGCATATGCTGTGCTGCGGTTTGAATGCGCTTTAAGTGCTTCTCTTTTTTCTCTTCCGTTAGTTTATTACCATAACGTTGTAACATTCCTGCCGACATTTGAATTGCGGTTAAAGGCGTTTTCAAGTCATGGGACGCGATCGAGATGTATTCTGTTTTTTCTTGACTTTTAGATTTTGCCTGAGCTAACGAAGATTCTATATTTAAGCTTTCCTGATATTTTTTTAACGTCATTTTAATCGTGGCATGAACTTCCCTTTCCTTAAAAGGTTTGAGTAAATAGCCATAAGAGCCGGTTTCTTCAGCACGGGACAAGGTCTCATCATCAGCATAAGCCGTTACATAGATAACTGGAATATTATATTGTTTTCTAATTTCTTCTGTAGTTTCAATACCATCCATATCCCCTTTAATCACAATATCCATTAGAATTATATCAGGAATAATCTCTCTAATTTTATTGAGAGCTGCTTTTCCAGAAGAGACAATCCCCACTACTTCATAGCCTAATTTTTGTAATTTACGGGCTAATCCTTTGGCAATCAGTAATTCATCCTCAACAATTAAAATTTTGACAGGAGACATAATTATACCCTCTGACGATACTTTAACTCTGAAAATCGTAATTCAAATGTTGTGCCATGGTCTCTGAATAATGTGATTTCACCTTCTAACTGTTCCGTTAGGGTACAAACCAACTCCATGCCCAAAGAATCAACCTTGCGAAAATCCAAGTCTTCTGGAAAACCAATTCCATTATCCGCTACTTTGACGACAATTTGATTGTTATCTTTTTGATACATAATTACCTCCACTTTTCCTATTTTTTCTTCAGGAAAAGCATGTTTTAAAGTATTGGACAATAACTCATTTACAATTAAGCCACAGGGATGAGCTGTTTCTATATTTAATAGAACGGGTTCGATATCCAAATAAAATTTAACCTTATTGTCTTCTACATTATAGGATTCAAACAAATTGAGGACTAAATCTTGCAAATATTCACCAAAATTAATCGTATCTAGGGTCATCGACCGATAGAGTTTTTCATGAATCAGAGCCATGGAATAAATACGATTGCGACTATCTTCCAAAACTTTAATTAACGTCGGATCGCTAACATAATCTGCTTGAAATTCCAATAGATTAGAAACGACCAATAAATTATTTTTAACTCGATGATGAATTTCTTTTAAGAGAATTTCTTTTTCTTGCAAAGAAGTCACCAATCGACTTTCAGCTTGTTTGCGATCGCTAATATCTCGATACATCCATAGATGTCCGCGATCAATAGAGTCAATCAATATAGGAACATAATTTTGTTCTAAGATGCGACCATCAGCCAATTTGATTTCCTGGTTGGTCACTATTTTATTATGGGCGACAATATCTTGATGGTGTTGACTAATTTCTTCTGGGCGATCAAATAAATGTGAAAATTCATCTCCAATATTTCCCCATTCTTGCCCAATTAATTGTTCAGAACAATTTGTGGTTTTGAATAGATGACAAAATGTTTGGTTGATTAACGCGACTTTATGATGTTCATCCTTAACTAAAACACCCAGTTGAAGATTGGAAATTAAGCTGGTTAATCGAGAAGTTGTTTCTTGTAATTTTTGTTCGATTCGCTTGCGATCGGTAATGTCAATCCAATAGCCAATAATTTCTAGAGGATTACCTTCTTCATCACGGACTAAATTGAGTTTGTCGTAGATCCAAATATATCTGCCATCTTTATGTAAAAAACGGTATTCATGGCTATAAAAACCCTGGTCAAATAAACGCTTTAAGCCATGCTGACTGATTTTGACTTGATCTTCTGGATGCAGATGAGTCCACCAAAAGTTTTCCTCAAACATTTCCAGTAATTCATAGCCAATAACATCATAGGCATTGTCACTCACAAATGTAAGCTCTAAGCTATCATTTGCCCGCAAACTATATAAAATACCAGGACTAGAAGAGAGTAAATATTGAATCCTTTCTTGGCTCATTAATAAAGCTGTTTCAGCAACAATTCGTTCTTTAAGCTCTCTTTGCAGTTGCTGATAAAATTCTGATTGTTGGATAGCGATCGCTAATTGGGAAGCAATCTGTTTCAATAACTCAATTTCTTCCTCTTTCCAGTCTCTGACTCGATCGCATTGATGGACAATCAACAATCCCCAAAGTAAGTTATTTTGAATAATGGGAACTACGATTTTACTTTTGACTTGAAATTCTTGTAAAAACTCAACTAAGCAAGGACGAATATCTGTTTGAGTAACGTCGGATATGGCATAAGTTTTGCCAGCAAGATATTGATCGTAGCATTCTCTAGGGAAGGTCTCTTCTGGAAATTTTTTATCTAAGGTTCCAGTCCAACCTGGATTAACAGCTTCCGCAATTACTTGTCCTGTATAATTGGGTAAAATCCGATAAACTAATACGCGATCGGAGAGTAAAAGCTGTTTGACTTCTTGGACTGTGGTTCTCAAAATTTCTTGCAGATCTAAAGATTCTCGAATTCGTTGAGTAATCATGCCAAACAGCTCTTCACGTTTAACTTTAGCCAGTAAACGTTCTTCAGCAACTTTGATTTCAGTGATATTATTTTGAATGCCTAGATAGTGAGTTAAAATACCCTGATCATCATGAATCGGAGAAATAGTAGTTCGATTCCAAAATAAACTTCCATCTTTGCGATAGTTTCGCAAGACAACCGTACAGCTTTCTTCATTTTTTAAGGCTTTACGAATCGTTTCAAGTCCCTCTTGCTCACGATCCGTCCCTTGTAGAATTCGGCAATTCTTACCGATTATATCTTGTGCACAATATCCGGTGACTCGCTCAAAAGCAGGATTAACTGAAATCACGGGAAAATCGGGCTGTTGAGCATCAATAATAACGATACCATTACTGCTAGCAGCGATCGCTCGTTCACTCAAGCGCAACTGTTCTTCAACTTCCTTACGTTCCGTAATATCAGAAGCAGCTCCCAAAAGCTGCATCGGTTTTCCCTCGGCATTTCGAGTAAAAATTGTATCTCGACTTACAAACCAATGCGATTCTCCATTGCGATCGAGCATTCGGTATTCGAGTTCCCAAATGTCTGTATTATTTGCATTCATCAATTCTTGATACCATTGGGCTAGTTTAGGTCGATCTTCTGGATGTAGGAAGTCCTCACAGACAATATTGCCCATTTCCTGAACCTCATGGGGAGTATAACCTAAGACTAGAGCAATGTTTTTGTTACTATAAACAGTCTTATGCTGTTCTAAGTCATAAATATAGAGAATATTCGGACTGGCATCAGCAATACGTTGAATAAATCGCTCGTTCTCTTGCAGAGCTAATTCAGCTTTTTTACGGTGAGTAATATCTAAGACTGCGCAAGTAATTCCAATAACCTGGTTCTCTAAATTTGATAAGGGGTCAACAGTTATATCGTAGCACTTCAAATTCCCACGATCGGTGAGCATGACCTCTTCTCGCACACTGCTCTGAGAATCTAAGGCTTGTTGTTTGATTCGTTCTAATTTTTGGGCATCTTCTGGAGCAAATAAATCTCGATCGGACTTTCCAATTACTGCTTCTGCGGTATAACCGAGAGTGGGATTATAAATCCAGGTATATCGCAGATCTACATCTTGGTTAAAAACGGTAATGGGGGCATTTTTTAGGGCAATCCTAAACCGTTCTTCGGCATAACAGAGGGCTTCATTGGCGGTTTCTAAATCAGCCGTGCGTTGAGCCACTTGATCTTCTAGGGTTTGATTGAGATATTTCAGAGCTTCTTCGGCTTGCTTGCGATCGCTAATATCAGTAATACTGCCCACATACCCTACAATCTTCCCTTCCTCATCTACATCAGCAACCGCCTGACCCATGACCCAAACCACGCTTCCATCTCGATGTTTAAACCGATACTCAGAAGAAAAGGGACGATACTCCTCAACCGCTTTATTCCACTCCTGAAACACCCGTTCTGAATCTTCGGGATGGAGGGTTTGCAACCAACCCTCCATCATTGCTTCTTGCGCTGATAGATCGGTCATATCACACCAGCACTGATTGACGTATAAACACAGACCTTGATTATCCGTCTGAAAGATCCCCACAGGAGAAGCAGTGGCTAAAGTTACATAGCGTTTTCGACTCTCTTTTAAGGCTATTTCTATTTCTCGTCGCTCTGTGATATCTCGACCAACGGCGTAAAAATAGGATTCGTCGGTCGGCATAGCCGTCCAAGCAATCCATCGATAGGAACCATCCTGACAGCGATACCGATGTTCAAAATTAACGGTGGGAACTCTAGAGGCAAGTTGTTGTACTTGAGCTTGGGTGGCTGCTAAATCATCGGGATGGATGAAGTCAAATAAGCTCCTCGATTGCAGTTGATGTGAGCTATATCCTAAGAGTCCTTGAAAACGAGGGTTGATCCGTTTAAAAGAACCGTCAAAAGTAATAATACAAAACAGATCGAGGGAAAGGTTAAAAAATTGGTTTAATTCTTCAGTGAGTCGATGTTGCTCCAGGAAAGAAGCCAATAAATGGGCAATTGCCTCCAAAAATTGCACTTCATCAGGATTAAAATGACGATGCTCTCTGCTATGGACTCCCAATACTCCAAAGGGTTGTTTTACACCAGGAATAATGGTGGTTATGCTACTGATGATTCTACGATTATTATGTAACGCCGCCCCTCGAAACCGAGTTTCTATCTGTAGATCGTCTACAATGACAGATTGGCCACAGGATAAAGTATATCCCGGCTGTGTATTTTTTGTGGCACCAAGAGTCGGTTGTTCAATGGAATGATGAAGATCGTGATGATAACAAGAAGTAAATCCATGGGCAGCTTGCATTTGAAATGCTGCTTGATTGGGCAATAATTCCAGAATTTCTACATAATCAACACTTAGAGTTTTGGCAACTTGCTGTACAATTTCGTTCATCAGACTCTGTAAGTCTGTAGCTGTGATCGCATACTGGCTTAAATAGGTTAAGGTTTGTTGTTGGCGATCGCGAAACCGAAGCTGGATTTGAGCTTCCTGTCGTCGGCTTAAATCTATTCCAGTAATGATCGCATGGGTTACAATCCCCCGGTCGTGAAAGATCTGGTTTGACCACTCAATACGGCGTTTTTTACTACCTTGAATCACCCAGTGGCATTGATAAGCCCCAGTAGATTCTCCCTGGAGTGCTTGCCCAATCACGTGTTTAATCTGAGGTTGTTCGGCTACGGGAATCAGAAATTCCCAAAATCGCTGACCTTGAGCCTGTTGTTCCAGAACACCACTTAAACGTTGGCAGGCATTATTAAAGTAAATAATTTCACCCTGTTGATTAACGACCACCACTAACGCATCAACTGCACTGAGAATGGCATGGGTAAAGTTCTTTTCTTGTTCCAACGTATAGTGCATCCATTGATGTTCCCTCAGTTGGGTAGGTAAATCTTGGAACGGTAAGCTTTGTTTGAGGCAGATCGCCAATTGATCCGCTTGCTGTTTAAGAAAGGCTTCATCGTTTCTAGACCAATACCGAGGGGCGATCGCCTGTTGTGCGGTTAGCAATCCCCAGAGATGATTCTCTTGGAGAATGGGAACCACCAAATTCGCCTTGACCTGAATTTGCCGTAAGAATTCCACATGACAAGGGGTTAAGCCTCCTGATTCAATATCGTGGGTAACTTGAGTTCGGCCATTGATGTAGGCTTTAAACAGATCTTCACCAAAATGAGAATCCTTAATCTTTATACCTAATAAAGATTTACATAAGGGATATACAGATTCTGCAATTACCGTACCACCACCATCCGGTTCAAAACGATAAATTAAGACTCGATCGCACTTTAAACCCTGATGAATTTCTGTAACTGTGCGATCCAGAAGCGTCTGAAAACCAATGTTGTGGCGATCATCAGATTTTTTGTGTATTGCTTGAAGTTGTGCCAAGCCATAGTAAACAGAGATCGCATCTAAATCTTGTAAGCTTTTTTGCAGATCGTGGGCACAGACTACGCCCATGATATTCTGTTGGAGATTGAGTATAGGTAAATACTCGATTTGCTCCTCAACCATCAGTTTCGTGACGGCCAACAGATCTAAATCTGGTTGCCACGTTAAACTACAACCCTGGGGAGTCATGACTCGCTCAACACTCACCGATCTCCATTTTTGCCAATGGGTGCGAATCTGATGATAATCCGATACCGTTATCATCCCTAATACTTGCTGGTTTTGGCTGACCACAAGATAAGGATAGGGCGATTCACGATTCCAAAACGCGATCGCTTCCTCTACACTGAGATCCGGGGAAACCACAACAGGGTGACGATCCAGTACACTTTCTAAACTTGGTAATTGAAAAGATACAGAAGCAAAGGACATAATTCAGAGGCCAGAACAGTTCTAGGGGAAAGCCTTACCGAGAGCAGGAGAGAGTTGACGACAATCTCGGCAGTCTTCATAACTCCTGCTCGACTATGTAACCTAATTCCATGATAGCCTCGAAGACTGGTTCTGATTTCCAGCCTTCTGATTTTTTAGCTTAATCCCTCTTGCAGATCTGGGTTTAAGTCGGGTCGTAGTTTTCTCGCCCCTCTTAAGTAGGGATGGCTCACATGATGTTCCACAGGCAAATAAGCATGAATTAGAAATCGGATACAGTGGGATAAGGCTCCTTCCACATGCATTTGTTGCACATCCAATAATGGCACATGATCCCATCCTTTTCTTTGACGGGCGATCGCTGCTGGAAACACTGCATCGAGATCGCGGGTGACTGAAAACGTGACACTAATCAGTTGGTCAGGACAAAGCCGGTTTTTTCGGTCTAGCTCATCGAGTAACTCGGTGACCGCTTTCTTGATCGCCTCAACGGTATTGTCTTCTACTGTCGTTGCTCCACGAATTGCCCGGACTTGCCAACCCACGTTCCTCTTCTCCATGCTTGTAATGATTGCTGGTCTGGTTTGGATACAGAAAAAATTACTCCCTATTCAAGGTCGATATAACCATAAGGGCAAGCCATTGGTTGATGCCTCAAACTCCAACCAGTCCATCGCAGCCGGCAATCCTGATTTTACCTGATTATCGCCACTAATAATGCGACTCCATAAAGGTTTGGGTTCTTCAATGGTTTTACACTCGGTTTTTTGGGGGTCAAGATCGACCAATTCGGCTAACCAGAGGCGAGCATCTTCTTCGGTTCCCAGTCGGTCAACCACGCCTAACTCTAAGGCCTGTTGACCGGTGAAAATTCGACCATCGGCAAAACTTTTAACCCGATCTACCTCTAAGTTCCGAGATTGGGCAACCGTTTCGACAAACTGTTGATAACTGGTATCAATCATTTGTTGGAGAATATCTTGCTCCTCCTGGGTTAATTCTCGGTCAAAGGCCAAGATATCTTTGTAAGGGCCAGATTTGACCACCTTAAACGAGACCCCAATTTTCTCTAGCAGGCGCTCTAAGTTATTACCACGCAAGATCACACCAATACTGCCGGTGATCGTTCCAGGGTTAGAGACGATATGCTCGGCTCCCATGCCGATATACACGCCACCCGATGCAGAAATATTACCAAAACTGGCCACGATTTTGAGCTTCTTGCGCAGTCGCATTAAGGCAGCGTAAATTTCCTGGGAATCTCCCACAGTTCCCCCAGGAGAATCAATCCGCAGTAGCAGAGCCGGGTATTTTTTCTCTTCGATCGTTTTGAGTGCTTCTAAAACCCGTTTGCGAGTTGCAGAGGCGATCGCCCCATTAATTTCAATCCGAGCTATTTGCTTTCGTGCTTTTGACTTAAAAAACCAAATCATAATTAACCTAGATGTTTACAGAGAACCGAACCAGCCTCCTTAACCCATTATTGCTTAACCCGTTCTCAACCCCTTGACTGATCGCTTCACAAATCTACATAGACTACAATGTATCTTAACCATTCGCCAACTCAGAATCTTGGCTTGCTGCCCTCAACTGTAGAAATATGCAACTGAAACCCTTCAACAGTCAATCCTCTTGGCTCTTCTCCCTGATCTTAATTGCGCCGTTCTTCTTCTGGGGAACAGCTATGGTCGCGATGAAAGGTTCTCTTCCTCACACTACCCCCTTCTTTGTAGCTACCCTGCGTCTGGTTCCTGCTGGACTTTTAATCCTGATTGCCGGTTGGCTCACTCAACGCTCCCAACCCCAAGGATGGAAAGCTTGGTTATGGATTAGTCTCTTTGCCCTTGTGGATGGAACCCTCTTCCAAGGCTTTCTTGCCCAAGGATTAGTCCGAACCAATGCAGGACTCGGATCGGTGATGATTGACTCCCAACCTCTAGCCGTAGCACTACTGGCTGCTGGGTTATTCGGCGAAACGATTGGTCTGTGGGGGGCATTCGGCTTAATCCTAGGCATAAGTGGCATTAGCCTGATTGGATTACCCGATGAATGGATTTTAGGTGGATTTCCGGTACAAGAGATGCCCAACTTGACCCAAATTTTCCAGAATGGACAAGGATTAATGCTCTTTGCTGCCCTCTCCATGGCAGTGGGAACCATTCTCATTCGTTATGTGAGCCGTCATGCCGATCCAGTCATGGCCACCGGTTGGCATATGATCCTAGGAGGACTTCCCCTGATGCTCGCCTCTGGACTTTGGGAAACTCACCAATGGGATGGACTATTGATCAATGATTGGATGGCGATCGCCTATTCAACGATTTTTGGCAGCGCGATCGCCTATGGACTCTTCTTCTACTTTGCTTCCTCTGGAAACTTAACGAGCCTCAGCTCCCTCACCTTCCTCACCCCTATCTTTGCCCTCCTGTTTGGCAATCTGATCCTCGAAGAAATCCTCAGTCCCTTACAATGGCTAGGTGTAGGCTTAACCCTAATCAGCATCTACTTAGTTAATCAACGAGAAATCCTAGCGGCCACATTTAACCTGAAATTTTTCCCCAACCCGGATTCCACCCTCGCCCCACAGATAGTCGAAATTGATAAGCATAATCTCTAAACTGTAGAGTCGAACAGCCCTTCGACCTTATGGTAAAATCCGCTTAGAATCCTGCATACCCATACCTCAAATTGCTCAACCCCCTTCCGAGCATCTGCTGAAACGCCCATTCCCATGGCATAACCCCCCAAAACAGGGAGGACATATCCTTGCCAGATCAAGCAATCCAAGGTATCACAGACTCATAGATTCTGATCCATAAACTCGCTTCTCCGGCAGCGGCTTACCCTAATGTCCTATCGCCTCCCCTTATGTATTTTTAGTACCCTTGCCAGTCTAGGAATCATCACTTCTGCAACGGCGATCGCGCCAGCGATGGTTGCCGAGCGCAGTCGAGGTATGGGTCACATTATTGCTACTTCTGGCTTATCCAACCCTGAAACCAGACCTCTTCTGCTGGCTCAAGCCTCTGAAAATGCTTGCGCTCAGGGTCTAGAATTAGCTCAGAAAGCTAATCAAGCCGGAAAAATTGCCACCACTGCTGGGCAATGGACTCAAATCTCCAAGCAATGGCAACAAGCCGCCGACTTCATGGCTCAAGTGCCCGCAGAAGATGACTGTTATGCCAAAGCTCAAGAGAGGATTAACTTTTATCGCAATAACAGTGAAGTTGCTTTAGAAGAAGCTGACAAAAACCGCACTCCTAGACCCTTTCTCGTCCTGGGCGCTCAGGGAGAAGCGGTTACCCAACTTCAGCAACAGCTTAAAGACTTAGGTCATTTTCAAGGTGAAGTGGATGGTATTTTTGCTCAAACGACCCAGGAAGCCGCGATCGCATTCCAAAACGCACAAGGATTAGATCCTGATGGTCAAGTCGGTCAAAATACTTGGGATAAGTTAGACTCTGCCCTCATTGCCCAGGCTTCTAGCAAAGCTGAAAGCGAAGAAAATGAATCAGAGAAAGATAATCAGGAGCAAAAACCCTCTAAGAGACAAGGGATCATCGGTTGGGTGATGATGGGGTTAGGAGGCTTAACCGTTTTAGGAGGAACGGTTTTTATCCTCCTTAAGCTGCTCAATCGACGAGTAGAAGAAGAGGAGTTTGAAGAGGAAGAAGACGAGGAAGAACTAGAATCAGTCGAGTCAGGAGCTGATTCTTCCGCCCCTGAACTGATGCCTTCTCTGGCTCAAGCCGCTCTAGAAAAACTGCGCAATGGGAAATCAGCTCATCACGATCCAGAAACCGAATCCCAAGGTTTATCTGAAGAGCAAACCGAGCAAATTTCTCCAGAAAAAAACGCCCATCCAGAACTCGAAAAAGAACCCATTTCTTCTGAAGATTCTTCTTCAGAATCGGAGAAAACCGATCAGCTTTTGCCCGTTAATGAAACCACCCGTTTACCTAAACTTACAATTGTTGAAGATTTAATTAAAGATTTAGAAAGTGCCGATCCTCAAAAGCGCCGTCAAGCCATTTGGGAATTGGGACAACGGGGGAATTCTTTGGCAGTGCAACCCTTGCTTAATTTACTGTTCGATTCTGATTCAGGACAGCGGACTTTAATTTTATCTGCTCTATCGGAAATTGGCGTAAAAACCATTAAGCCCATGAATCGAGCTTTATCTTTATCGTTACAAGATGATAATCCGGATGTCAGAAAAAATGCGATTCGAGATTTTACTCGCATGTATGAATTAATCGCCACCGTCAGCCATATGATGTGCCATGCAGTTGACGATCCAGATGAAGAAGTTCAAGAAGTTGCTGAGTGGGCTGTATTACAATTAAGACGGATTAGTGCTGCATCTAACATGGTGCAATTGAAAGAGAAAAAATCATCTAAGGAATCTGATGATTTTCCAGATGATGATGATTAGTGAAATTCCAAATAAAAAGGCAGGTATTCGAGGGGGTTTAATGAAGAATAAGTTTATGCAGTATGAGTTTTGGGAAGATCGGATTCTTGAAGCTTCAGACGGTGATGTGGGTCTGTGGCAAATACTTTCTGAAGTCCGTTCAATTTTCCCAAAAGCCAACGAACAGGAAAGAAAAGTGATAACACTGGAAATAGTTCGGGAATACCTAAACAGTGGATTTATAGAACTAGCAATGCTTGAGTACAATAATGACAATAAACTAGAATTCAAGATTTGCGATCTAGACATTGATAGTGCTATACATCGCATTGATCGTGAATGGAGCGAATTAGGAACAGAGCCGAGTATTGGCGATATAGCTTATCTAATCACAACAGACAAAGGAGACCAAGAAGCTGATAGAATCTCACAAAGAACCAAAGAACACTCAGAATCTGATTAACTTCAAATTCAGTAGTTTTGCAATACCTTAATTTGTCGATTTAGATTAGACCTCTTGCATAATTGTGCAGAAAATAAATGGCAATGGAGTAATCCTGCATTCTTACCCCTATTCCCTATTCCCTCACCTTCTGCAAGAAGTCTATTATTGTCGAGTGAATTTATGACTAGAGGCATCGATCGCCCCTCGATCTTCTAGAACGGCTGCCACGCGCAAAATGAGTGCCTCATTATAGGGAGCTGCTACAATTTGCACTCCCACCGGGAGCTGATGGGGACGATGAACAGGAACGGATAAAACAGGTAAGCCAATAAAAGAGAGGGGTTGAGTATAGCGACCTAAGTTAGGACGAAGTAACACGTCTTCTCCTTGTATATTGAGGGTGGTTTGACCGATGGGGGTGGCGACACAAGGGGTAGTGGGAGCCAGAATAACATCGACTTCCCGAAAAACTTCCCGAATCCGATCGCGATACCAGCGCCGAAATCGTTGTGCGTTTAAGTACCATTGCGCGGGAATCATAGCTCCAGCAAAAAAGCGATCGCGCGTCGCTGGATCGAAGTCCTGCGGGGAGGCTTTCAAATCGGATAAATGAACATTAGCCCCCTCACTGGCTGTAATCAGATAAGCCGCTTCCCTCGCTCTCGCTGCTTCGGAGAGCTTCACTGTCTGGGTTGCGCCTAATACTTGAGCTACCTTTTCTACTGCCTCGAAAACCTCTAGCTCTCCCCCTTGAGTAAAATAATCATCGGCGATCGCGATCCGTAAAGACTCGATCGGTTGATGCAGTTGCGGCAGACAGGGTTCGGGGGGCAACGTACAACAGACCGGATCGAGAGGATCTTCCCCTTGCAAAATATCAAACAACGTCGCCATATCTCGCACGGAGCGACCAAAAGGGCCAATATGATCCAGGCTACTGGAAAACAACATCACTCCCGCACGGGACAAACGACCATAGGTCGGTTTCAAGCCATAAACGCCACACAACGCCGCTGGAATTCGGATTGAACCATTGGTATCTGAACCTAAACTAAAGGGTACTAAACCCCCAGCAACTGCCGCTGCCGAACCTCCAGATGATCCTCCCGCTATGCGGCTTAGATCGTGGGGGTTATGGGTGGGGCCATAATGGGCATTTTCCGTCACAAACCCATAGGCATATTCATCCATATTCAAGGCTCCCACCACAATGGCTCCCGCTCGCTTTAAACGGGCGATCGCCGTGGCATCTTGCCTCGCTCGAGCATGGGAGCGATGGATCTTGGAACCCGCTACCGTGGTTACCCCAGCAATATCAAATAAATTCTTCACCGCAAACGGAACTCCAGCCAGCGCCCCTGGGCGATCGCCCCTTTCGAGTCCTCGATCTAAGGCTTTGGCCTTGTCCAAGGCTTCTTCTGCTAAGAGCGTGGTAAAACAATTTAGGGAGGGATTATGGCGATCGATGCGGCTTAACGTCGCCTCCATAACCTCTTGGGCACGATATTTTTGGTTGCGTACCCCACGAGCGATCGCAACCGCATCCAGATAATCAAGATCCAAGGTCATGGCTTAAAAATGGGAGCAACTTCAAGATCTTCAGGCAAAGGAAATTGGTTCAGAGATTGGGCGATCGCCATCAATCGAGTTATATTGTCGATCGTGCCTGGCTGATTTGCCCACTCTGGTGGTAAATCGAGCATGGATGCCATTTGTACCACAAACGTTTCTGGATCGGGGTCTTGAGTATTCATCGGATCGGTTCACCAAAGCCTCCCATACTTGTTGCAATTTAGCATATGGAACGAACTCGACTCTCCTATTTTCCTCATTCTGGTATGGTTTGGCGACCGTTTTATCTATGGATCTGGGCACTGATAGCTGGGGGTTTATTATCTGTCGCTATAGATGATGAGGCGATCGCTCGACCCCCTGTTTCTTCTCCTCCTGCACGTCCTACTCCAGAGGAATTATTACCTCCTTCTAATCCTGAACCCGAACTTCCCAAGCTGGCTACTCAGATTGTAGTCAAGATGGAATATTAACTGATAGCGGCTGGTTTTCTGCTTTAGAATTACGCTTTCCTCTGGTTAAAATTACCCAGTGGGAAGCCCAAGTCCAATTGACTCCTTTTTTTGATTATGGCATTGGTTGGAATTTCTCCGGTAGGGATACCCAACCGTTATCTTCCTTGGGAATTGGCTTACGTTGGGAACAAGAAAATTTAACGGTTGGAGTTCAATGGGGAATTGCTTTAATCGATAATCCCGTTAATCAGGGTACTTGGCAGGATAATGGCTTTTCGTTTTTTGTTTTATCTAAGCCGTTTTAATCAAATTGTCCTAGCTTACACATAGAGATATATAGCGCTTCGCGCTAGGCAATAGGCAATAGGCATGAATAGCAATAGCTTGTATGGCTTAGGTTCTAAGGCTTCAAGCTGTAGCTCATAGAAGAGAGAAACGCTATATATGCTATTATGCTGATATGACTTCAAGAATCGTTGTAGATACGAGCGTTTTCATTAGTGCGTTAATTAGTCCGAGTGGCCCAAGCCCAGAAGTAATTCGACTTTGTTTGAGCCGTGAATATAAGCTGATATTGGGAAATCCTCTGTTTTCTGAGTATTAATCTGTTGTTTTTCGCTCCGATATTTTCGATCAATGTTCTCTAACTGAAGAAGAGATTTTGGAGTTATTTCAAGCTTTTTAAAGGTTTCAGAATGGGTGAATATTTACTTTTTGTGGCGACCGAACTTGAGAGATGAGGCTGATAACCATTTAATTGAACTTGCTCTAGCAGGTGGTGCTTCATCGATTGTTACCAATAACCTGAAAGATTTCCAAAACGCTGAACTATTATTTCCAAAATTATCGATCTTAAAACCAGAAGTAATGATAAGGAATAGGTGAATATGGCAACTTTAATGATTCAATTACCAGACGATCAATGCGATCGCCTTCAAGATTTAGCGAAAGCCAAAGGAGTCAGTATAAATAAACTGATTGAAGAGCTTTCAGTGCTTGCTTTGACTGAGTTTGAGGCAGAACGTAGATTTAAAGCTATGGCAACTCAAGGTAACCCCAACAAGGGATTAAGACTATTGGAAAAACTGGATAATCTGAACTAATATCAAAGCCATTGTAGGAAGACCAAGAACGTTCAGATTAGTACTGTTGTTTTTTTGTTCATTTTTATCCTCACTTTTGGCTTCTTCGTCCTCTAGCAGATGAAGCGGGTTTCAATTTAGTTTTCAGCAATCTAGGAATATCAGCAAGTTTCTGCGCCACAGAAATTTTACCAGCTTTAAAGGCTTCTAACTTGCGATCGCCTATTTCCGTATTCACCATCGAACCTCTTCCTGCTTTCGCCTCACCCACTAATAATCGGGACGCAATTAAGGCTGCATGGCGTTTTCGGCGAAGTTTGGGGGACTGTTGACCCGCTAAATAGGCTACTACCGGTTTATCAATGGCTTCACTAATATACTGGGCAGCTTGTTCTTCTCCTCCAAGTCCACCCATCTCACCCACAAGAACGATCGCATCGGTTTGGTCATCTTCTTCTAAAATTTGTAACCATTGGGCAAACGAAGACCCTAAAATGGTTTCTCGGCCTAAACCCACCCCTACGGATTGGCCCAATCCTGCCTTACTTAACTCTAAGGCTACCTGATAGGTCAGAGTATCCGCGCAACTAATTACACCAATGCGGCCGGGAGTATAACATTGAGTGGGATGGGTTCCCAGTAGTACTTGACCTGGGACAATGATGCCGGGACAATTGGGCCCCAAGACTAAGGTTTCCGTCACTTCCGCTTTACGCAGTAACTTCACCATATCCAGGGGAGGCATTCCAGAGGGAATTAAAATCAGATTGCGAATTCCAGCGGCGATCGCCTCTAGAGCAGCATCAAGCATTTCATAGGGCGAGACAAAAATCAACGATGTATCAATCCCCTCCACCTGAGTCACTGCCTCTTCCACCAAATCAAATGTGGGAATGCCTTCAATCTCTTGACCTCCATCTCCCGCACTCACCCCTGCCACCACATTCGTACCATACTCTTTCATTAACCGGGCATGGACTCCTCCTAAAGCCTGGGTAATTCCTTGGACTAATACTTTTTGAGTATGACTAAAGTTCATGGGTAATCAGGGCGCTTTTTTTGACAGAACACTTAAAGTTTACTGGGAGCCAAAGCTGCTTTAATTGCTGCTTCTAGGTCTTGTATCCACGTAATTTGAAATTGAGCTAATCGCTCTTCCATCTCTGGACTCAAGGGATCTCCCACCACTCTGAGAATAACTGGAATTGAACGACTCACAGGTGATCGAGATCGGCGTTCTAATACCTTTAGGATCGTTTCAGCAATACGATCGCTCGGCGTTAAACTACCGATCAAATTCATGAACAAGACCTCCTCATCCGTCCCATCGAGTACCCAATCCAAGGCAATTTCAATCCGCTCACAGAGTTGGTCGGCTAACCATCCCCCTTGAAAGTCCCCAGCAATATCTAAGCACCGGCCTGGATTACCTCGGTTACTATAGATTAAATCGAGGGTGGCCATCATCAATCCTGTGCCATTGGATAAGACTCCAATTGTGCCCTCTAAATCCATCAGATGAAAGCCCAAATCTCGTATCTTATCTCTTTTCTGTGGGCGATCGCCATTAACCTCTAACTTCAACGGATTAGCCTTGAGCAATCCAGGGGCATGTTGGGGCAATAAGTCCACCATATCCGGATGGCGGCTTAAGGCCTCGTCATTCACCGTTATCTTACCATCTAGAGCCATCACACTGCCATCGGGACTTACGCCCAAAGGATTGATTTCTACCACATCCAGGTCTTTATCCACAAACAATCGATACATTTTTTCAATGATTTGACTAACCGATTGAATCAAGCGCCCCTGGAGTCCCATCTTCAACACCAAACGGCGAGCATAAAAGGGTGAAAAAGCCTGGTCTACCACCACCAATTGCATTTGTTCCATCACCGCATCGAGATCCACCCCGCCTTTCTTCGACCCTAACAGTACTGGTCGTCTAGCCTGAGTATCCAAAACAACTGCCAGATAGAACTCTTGGTCGGCATTGTACTTAGCCTCTGCGAGAATCACATCTGGATAATCTCCCATAATCGGCAGATTCGCGATCGCTTGGGCAGCCGCCACTGCATCAATGGTATTTTCGGCAAACTTTACCCCTCCAGCCTTACTGCGACCTCCAGCCCGCACTTGGGACTTCAATACTACGGGATAGGGAATCTTCAATCCTTTCAACTCAGCCGGATGATTGATGCACTGAGACGGCAATATTGGAATGCCAATCTCCGCGAATAGTTCCTTAGCCTGATACTCTAGTAAATCCATATAAAATTAGGGGTTAGACAAGATGGGTGATTTGTTAATCTTTTATTTTATCCAGAATTTAAAAATCTAGAATTTTAAAATTATTCTTGACGACTTTGAACCTCCTGCTCCCCCCCCAAGTCTAAACATACAGAAATCACTAATGACGAGGAACGGGTTGCGTGGCTGCTAGATTAGCTCATCTTTGGGGCCCCGATCGCAGGAATGGTGATTCTGAATCATCCAATCATGATTCAGAATTAGTCCATCGATGTCTTCAGGGAGATTCCCAGAGCTATCGCCTATTATATCGCCGTTATCAAGCCCAGGTTCGCTCCACTTTGTATCAACTTTGTGGGCCATCTCACCTGGATGATCTGGTTCAGGATGTATTTTTACGAGCTTGGAAAGGACTACCCAAGTTTCGGAGAAGTGCTAAGTTTTCGACTTGGCTCTACCGAATTACTTGTAATGTAGCCTCGGATCAACGACGACAATTGGCGAAACAGAATCAACTTTCCTTGAATGTGGATCTTTTGTCTGTGTCTGAAAACACATCCGATTTAATGCAACTCCATTATCAAGATTTGGTGCATCGAGGTCTAGAACAATTGAGTTGGGAACAACGCACAGTTCTGGTTTTGCATGATTTGGAAGATGTACCGCAAAAGGAGATTGCTCAGGTTTTACAGATTCCTGTGGGGACAGTGAAATCGAGGTTATTTCATGGCCGAGCAGCCATGCGTAAGTTTTTGGAAGCACAGGGAGTGCAATTATGAAGCCACTTAATCCTCAATCTTCATCGGGTGAGCCAGAAAAAGACGATCGCCTGGTTGAGTTTCTGCATCACTATCGCCCTTGCCCTCCACCAGAGACAAGGGGACTGGAAGAGCAAATTCTGCAAGACATTCAGAGCCTTCATCCTGAAACACCGATAAGTCGCAAAAGGAGAAAGGTTTGGGTCGTAGGGGCGATCGCCGCTAGTCTGGTTTTGGGGATGGGTGGATATGCCCGCTGGTCTACTCAAATGGCAAGCCAACCCCTATCCGAAGAAGAAATCGCGTCATTAGATCAATTTTTGCAAGCCACTTGGCAGGAAACGGTCAGTCTGACTGGCCAAGAGTTGTCTTGGGTTCAAGACGATCCATTGCTTCTCTGGGAATCTTCCCCATAAACCCATTAGTTTATTCATCCAACCGAAGAGGTATCTCAAAATGATGTCTGTTAATGTTCGTTCGATCGCTCGGGTCTGTGCTGTTAGCTTCACCTTACTGGTTCTTGGTGGGGGAATGGCTGAAGCTCAATCGCGTCGGAATTGGGATAATCAAGGTACGATTATGGCTCAACAAAGAGGCTGGGGTCAGCGCGGAACAAATAGTGGATTGATGCAACAGTTGAATCTTTCTGAACAACAGCAACAGGACATTGAAGCTATTCGAGACCGCTATAAACCCCAATTGGAACAAGGTCGAGAGGCCATGCAGCAAGCTCGCGAGCAGTTGCGCAATTTAATGGCAGGAAATGCCGATGAGAGCCAAATTCGGAACCAATATCAGCAGGTGCAACAGTTGGCTCAACAAATGGGAAATCTTCGTTTTGAGAGCATGATGGAGATTCGTGCAGTGCTTAATGAGAGTCAACGGCAACAGTTTGCTGAGATGATGAATCAAAAACGCGATCGCTTTGGCCCAGGTCGAGGAAATCGTTGGGGTAATCAAGAATAACGAATCATTAGCAATTGGTTAACGCATCGTCGTAGTGGCGTGGCAAGCTTAATTTGATGCAATAGGATTTTGCTTAAATTCTCTAATTTCAACAATCATAGCGATTTCCTAATGAACTATTTTAAGCTTGCCATGCCAGTAGTGTCTTCTTTGGCATCAATCCCAGGTTGCCCAGGAATTGGTTGATACAGATACCCATGTAATTCCTTGCTGGCTTCATCCATGCAAATTAACCCTCTTCTGTCAAACTGGCAAAACATTTGTGTTGACTGAATTCTAGAACTCTTGCAGTATCGGCGATCGCGACAGTTTTTCCTAACAGAAACTCGAAAATCCAGTCAGATCAGTACATGTCTCTCTCCATAGGAGATACAGCTATCTCGATTTCCGAAAGTGACAGAAGAGGGTTGTACCATTTCTCTATGAAGTTGCGCTTAATAAGGCATAGACCAAGTAGTCCCATCCAGTAATCGAGGCGATCGTTACCTTATCGAAGGAATCAAGGACTTGTGAAAGCCTTTGCTGTAGCCTTTTCAGGTCTTTACAGTTCTGCCATCTTAGCTTGGCTTTTAATTCTTCCCATTATCGTTCAATGGGGTTGAGTAACGTTTAATTGATATTACACTCGCAAGTTTTCCAATTATAAAGGTTTAAACTCAGCAACAACTTGTTGTTTGCCGAGTTGTTCCACTAAGCCTTCTGGGTCTTGAATTTGCCATTTTAGGGGCAGTTGCACCCCTTGCAAAAATCCAAAGCGATCCCCTTGAATCACAATCAGAACCGGATAAGTTTTGGTATTCGTTTGTCCAGAATATTCTCCCAACCATAGCTTCAGCCGATTTTTCACGACTTCTTGAGAAGCTTCTTCTAAGGAAAGGCTAATCACAACCCACTGATCTTGGGGAACCTCTGGCGCAGGGGGTGGGGGGACAAACTCAGACGGTTTATTCTCAATTTTGGGCGGATAATTTTCGAGTATCTCTACATTTGCAGGCTCGGATACAAACTCGGACTCTATCTGATCTATAGGTGATTCCGGTTCATTTTCTATCGGCTGTTGAATGTCCTCTAAATTTATCTTTTGGG
This sequence comes from Roseofilum reptotaenium CS-1145, assembly GCF_028330985.1. Taxonomy (NCBI): domain Bacteria; kingdom Bacillati; phylum Cyanobacteriota; class Cyanophyceae; order Desertifilales; family Desertifilaceae; genus Roseofilum; species Roseofilum reptotaenium. Next base: position 148,837 of record NZ_JAQMUE010000074.1, read on the forward strand.
CATCACTAACCGTAAGCTGGGTTTGATCGTTCCAGGAACTCACTTTTCCGGTTAAAATCACTGGAATTTCAGTCCCTAAATTCCCTTTCACTCGTTCGTAATCATCTCCCCAGACCTTGGCTTCTCCTTTCGTACTTAAGTCTTCTAGGTTGAGAATCACCATTAATTTACCGGATTTAGTGGTAATTTCCTTAATCTCTGTAATCATCGCCACTACTTTAATTGGCTTGCGCTTCGGAGCATTTTCTAACTGGGAGAGCAGAATCGGTTGTGGATCTAAATTTTGCACAAATTGAGTCACAGAATTAAGAGGATGTTCAGACACATAAAAGCCGAGCAATTCTTTTTCCATTTGTAGCTTTTCGGCTAAAGTCATTTCCGGTGCAGGATCGGCTTTTGGGGCGACTTCGTGGGCGCGACCATTGGTATTTTGACTGCTAAAAGGAGTATTGCCTAACATGTCAAATAAATTGGGGCCACTTTCCCGGTCTTTCGCCCGACTCTGGGCCCAGGGAACAATCTTTTCTAAATCCGCTAAAAGTTGGGCGCGATTCTCATCAAAAGCATCAAAAGCACCACATTTAATCAGAGATTCTAAGGCGCGGTTATTGACCGTTCGTAAATCCACGCGATCGCACAAATCTGCTAATGCCTTAAACTCCCCTTCTTCTCTCGCTCTTAAAATGCAATCAATCGCTCCTTGTCCTAAATTTTTGACTGCGGACAAGCCAAATAAAATTGTTTTGTTTTGAGTGGGCGTAAATTCAACCCCCGATCGATTAATATCGGGCGATTCAATCCCTATCCTCATTTCTCGACAATTGGCGATATACTTACCGACTTTATCCTGATCGCCACTATTAGAAGTCAACAAAGCAGCCATATATTCTACTGGATAATTGGCTTTCAGATAAGCGGTCTGGTAGGTAACATAGGCATAGGCTGTAGAGTGCGATTTATTAAAGCAATATTCCGCAAACAAAACCATCTGATCGAACAAACTTTCTGCAATGCTTTTATCAATCCCATTTTTCGCAGAACCATCGATGAAAATATTGCGATGCTTCTGCATTTCTGCCATTTTCTTTTTCCCCATCGCTCGGCGCAGCAAGTCCGCTTCTCCTAGAGAATATCCGGCTAAATCCTGAGCTACTTTCATGATCTGTTCTTGATAGACTAAAACCGCATAGGTTTCATTCAAGATAGGTTCTAACATCTCATGGTCATAAACAATTTTTTCTGTTCCATGTTTCCGGCCAATAAACTTCGGAATTAGACCCGCATCCAGTGGCCCCGGTCGATAGAGAGCAAGAATAGAAGAAATATCTTCAATACAGGACGGTTTCAGCTCGCGAACTACTTGCTTCATCCCAGAAGATTCCAACTGAAAAATACCTTCTAAGTCTCCTTTTTCCAGAACTTTATAGGTTTTATGCACATCTTTGGGTAATTTCTTGAGGCGCACATAAGTTTCTTGCGCTCTCCGTTCATCAGCAGGGATATCATAGGGGTCAATTTTCAATCCATAATCCTGTTCAATATATTCCAAAGCTTTTTGAATCGTGGTCAGGTTTTTCAATCCCAAAAAGTCCATTTTAAGCAATCCCAAAGACTCAATATCCTCCATGGAATATTGGGTAATCACAGATCCATCATTATTTCTCTGGAGGGGAACAATTTCATCTAAGGGTTCTTTAGAAATCACCACCCCCGCAGCATGAACGCCAAACGTTTTGTTCGTTCCTTCAATTCTCATCGCCATGTCTATCCAGCGCCGCACATCAGGATCGGTATCATATTTTTGCTTAAATTCAGGTGCCGGGGTTTGATCAGAAACCATAATTTTAAGTTTCGTGGGTTTTCCTCGAGAAACGGGGATCATTTTCGCCATTTGATCTGCATCTGAGTAGGGAATGGCTAAAACTCGCGCCACATCTTTAAGCACGGCTTTCGAGGTCATGCGGTTAAACGTGATGATTTGCGCGACCCGTTCTTTACCATATTTTTCGGTCACATAATCAATCACATCATCTCGACGTTCAATGCAAAAATCGGTATCAATATCCGGCATGGATTTCCGTTCTGGATTCAAAAATCGCTCGAATAAAAGTCCATGGTGAACGGGATCAATGTTGGTAATTCTTAAGGCATAAGCGACTAATGAACCGGCGGCTGATCCACGACCGGGACCGACCGGAATATTATGATCTCTGGCAAATTTTATATAATCCCAAACCACTAGAAAATAGGTGGAAAATCCCATGCGCTGGAGCATTTTGATTTCGTATTCCAGCCGCTCTTTATAAGCGGGTTTAAGTTCGTCTCGACTTTTGAGCTTTAAGCGCTCTAGAAGTCCATCCCAGGCTTGTTTTTCTACATAGGTGTCGGGGGTGTGATCCTTGGGAATGGGATAATCGGGGATGCGGGGTTCTCCAAGAACTCCTTGGTAGGGTTGTACTTTTTCAGCAACTTCTAGGGTATTGGCGATCGCCTCCTGAATCACTTGCTCCGGAAGATGATCCCGGAATAGCTTCGCCATTTCCTCAGCGGTTTTTAAATATTCTGTCCCGCTATAGCGCATCCGCTTTTGATCGGTAATTAAACTGGCGGTATTGATGCACAGGAGCGCGTCATGGGCTTCTGTATCATAACAGGAAATGAAGTGGGAATCATTGGTGGCAACCAGTTTAATCCCTAATTCTTGACCAATTTTCATCAATTCCACATTCACAATTCGGTCTTCTTGGGAACCATGGTCTTGAATTTCCAGATAATAATCTTCTTGCAATAGGTTCTGATACCATTTGGCCACATCTCGCGCTTTTTCCATCTCTCCTGCAAGAATGAGCTGGGGAATTTCACTGCCTAAACAGCCACTGGTTAGAATTAGACCTTCGTGATATTGTTCTAGGAGTTCTTTGTTAATGCAAGGACGGGAAAAAATTCCTTTTCCCTGAATTCCTTTGAGATTGGATTCTGTGGTTAATTTGACTAAGTTTTTATAGCCTTGCGTATTTTTTGTTAAGACTAATTGGTGATATTTCTTGATTTTCTTATATTTGGTCTCAATATCCCCATTAATGATATACATTTCATTACCAATAATAGGTTTGACCGAACTATTTCGACAGGCTTTAATTAACTCAATTGCTCCATACATGACTCCATGATCCGTAATGGCGATCGCCGGCATGTCCAATTCCTGCGCTTTGCCGACCAATTGACTGATTTGAGACGCGCCATCAAGTAAGCTATAGTCGGTGTGAATATGTAATCCTACGAAAGACATAAGGCGATCGGGGAGGAAGCAACAATGAGGATTATTATATCGCAGCGAATAAGTGGGTTACAGCGCTTTGCGTTCTCTGTGAGGCAGTGAACAATATACTCAATCTAGCTTTGAGCTATTTTGGAGATCCTTGAAAACCACTATTGATGTACCGCGAATCACCCTCAAAGAAGCACGGAGTGTTATCCTAGACTTTGACGAAAACGGTATTTTAAAGCTGATTCATACGAAGATGAGTTAGGAGACAATCGCTCTTGAGACTCTCCCTCATTTGCTTTCTCTGGAATCCAAACTCAAAGGACCCGAACCTTGTGAGAAAATAATAAGGAGTCCTCCCAAAATCGATAAATTTTTCATAAATGCGATAACCTGGCTTTGATCCGAAAAGTCAAGATGAAATATTAAGGTTGTGGGGATTAGGAAAATCATTAAAAGTAGCGCTCCCCACCGAGACTTATAACCCACAAGGATCGATATTGCGCCAATCAACTCAAATAGAATAGCAAAAACCAAGAAGAATTCTGGGACAGGAATTCCTTGGGACGCTATCACTGATGCAGTGCCACTAAAGCCAAGAATTTTCAGAATCCCAGATCTGAGAAAAATAGCAACCAGAAATGCTCGCCCTGCAAGTAATGAGAAATTTTCCATTTTTTCCATGGTAGACCTATATCCTTTTGCTCAGATGCTTACATCAATTGATCCTTGAGAAACAAGGGGCTGAGAACCCCTTGTTAAGTGGAAAATTACTTGCCTTTAGACTGTGTTCAACCCAAATAGGGGGCAGCGCCCCCTATACCTAATGTTAAGCGATTACCCGCTTTGACTCAGAAATCATAGAAAAACTACTTCGTTTCCGAGAACTCAGCATCAATTACATCATCATCAGGACCATTGGAACCAGCATCATCTCCAGGAGGGGGAGCATCAGCCCCCGGTGCACCAGCTTCATCACCGCCAGCCTGTTGATAGACACTGCTACCAATAGCATAGAGGGTTTGTTGCAGTTCAGTGGTCAGAGATTGGATGCTCTCATCCTCTTCCTTGCCGATCGCCTCACGCAAGTCTTTAACCAAACCTTCGACCTTGGTCTTATCTTCTGCGGGAACCTTATCACCAAGCTCTTCCATCTGCTTCTCGGCTTGATAGCAGAGTTGATCGGCTTGGTTCTTGCGATCGATTTTCTCGCGCCGTTCCTTATCCGCATCGGCATTCGCTTCTGCTTCTTTCACCATGCGATCGACTTCCCGATCATCGAGTGTCGAAGCTCCGGTAATACTAATCGACTGAGCCTTACCGGTTCCCTTATCTTTAGCCGTCACATTCAAGATACCGTTGGCATCAATATCAAACGTGACCTCAATTTGAGGAACACCACGGGGAGCCGCCGGAATGCCATCCAAGCGGAAGGTTCCCAAGCTCTTGTTGTCAGTTGACATTTCCCGCTCCCCTTGCAGGACATGAATTTCTACATTGGTTTGACCATCAACTGCAGTCGAGAAGGTTTCTGATTTCTTGGTGGGAATAGTGGTGTTGCGGGGAATAATCTTGGTCATTACACCACCGAGGGTTTCCACTCCAAGAGATAGGGGAGTTACATCCAGTAGGAGAATATCTTTAACTTCCCCAGCCAATACTCCAGCTTGAATAGCAGCACCAACCGCCACCACTTCATCGGGGTTTACGGTTTGGTTGGGTTCCTTACCGAGGGTTTTCTTCACCACTTCTCCAACCGCAGGCATCCGAGTGGAACCCCCAACCAGTACCACTTCATCAATGGCAGATTTATCCAGTTTGGCATCCTTGAGGGCTGTTTCTACAGGGATGGCGCAGCGCTTAATCAGATCGCCACATAAATCTTCAAATTTACCCCGTGTGAGAGTTAAGTCTAAATGTTTGGGGCCCTCTTGGGTAGCGGTAATAAAGGGTAAGTTAATTTCTGCTTGAGTAACACTGGAGAGTTCAATTTTAGCTTTCTCAGCCGCTTCGGTTAACCGTTGCAGGGCTTGTTTATCCTTACGCAGGTCAATCCCCTCGGTTTTCTGGAATTCTGCAGCCAGATAATCAACAATTTTCTTATCGAAGTCATCCCCACCCAGGTGAGTATCTCCAGAGGTGGATAAGACTTCAAATACACCATCGCCGACTTCTAGGATGGATACGTCGAAGGTTCCACCCCCTAAGTCAAAGACGAGAATGGTTTCATTGCTCTTTTTGTCTAATCCATAAGCCAGAGAGGCGGCAGTGGGTTCGTTAATAATCCGCAGGACTTCAACTCCAGCAATTTTACCCGCATCTTTGGTGGCTTGCCGTTGGGAGTCATTAAAGTAAGCCGGAACGGTAATCACCGCTTGGGTAACGGTTTCGCCCAGATATTTACTGGCATCGTCAACCAGTTTACGCAGTACTTGGGCAGAGATTTCTTCAGGGGCAAATTTTTTGTCCGCCGCTGGACAGTTGAGTTTAACGTTATTTCCTTCTTTGACGACTTCGTAGGATACTTCTGTGGATTCGGTTCCCACTTCATCGTAGCGCCGTCCAATGAAGCGCTTTACGGAATAGAAGGTATTTTGGGCGTTCATGACCGCTTGGCGTTTGGCAATTTGTCCGACCAGGCGATCGCCATTTTTAGCATAAGCAACGACAGAAGGAGTGGTGCGTCCACCTTCTGCGTTAGCAATAACAGTGGGTTTTCCTCCTTCCATTACTGCCACACAAGAGTTTGTGGTTCCTAAGTCAATTCCAACTACTTTAGCCATAAGAGTTTTTGCGTTCCAACTTTAATTAAGGACTAGGGTTTACGGCCTGGGCCTGAGAGCTATCTATAAATCCGTTGCTTTGAGGATGGGCCGTTCTCAGTATAAAGACCTCTTGTCCTATACTGAGGGGGGTTTGCCCTTGTGATGAAGGGCGGTTTACCGAACCTGGCGAGCCGTTGCACTTAAGCTGCCCAAGGGTCTTCGTCTAAACTGACGGGAGTTTCTAAGGGGGTGGGTTCGGGTTGAGAGAGAGTCGATTTACCCAAGGTGATTTTGACCGGTTGCGGTTTTTGCTTTTTGGGTAGGTTCAGAGTCAGGATGCCGTGCTTTAATTGGCTCTCGATGCGATCGCACTCTATGGCAAACGGTAGAGCTACAGAGCGCCGAAATTGCCCATACTTCACTTCAGAATAGAGAGCAACCGAGTCAGGACGAAGATGACGAGTCCATTGCACGGTTAGGGTTTTTTCTGTTGCTTCAATATCGAGATCTTCAGCTTGAATTCCTGGTGCTTCAACGTGTAGCATCAGACCTTCTGATGTGATTTGCCAGGCGATCGCCGGTTGATAGAGTGGTCTTTGTTCCATCGATTGGACGCGCATCATCGCGATCATGGTTACCCTCCTGTTGACCTTGGGTAAGTGATTTCTACTGTTCTTATCCTAAAGGTTTGAACCCTTTGAGACAGGAGGGCAAACCGTATCAGGACTGGCGAATTTTCCCCCAATTTAGGTTCTAGACTTCTTGTAGAAGACCCGCACAAGGTAATAGGTAATAGGTACGAATGGCAATCATCATCAGAACCTAGAATTACTGCATTACTCTTGATGTCCTACCCACTAGCGTTTTTCTTTTGAATTCTTCAAAACCAGTCTCTCCAACTCGATCCAGTTTTTCCCGTCATTACCCATAAAACTGCCCTTGCCCCATCACGAAAAACTTTTTCCATTGGCTCTGGTTCTCGTCCAGAAGGTACAGATAAAGGTTTATATTCAATCCCTCGACTGCCAAACACAATTTGGCCAATGACTTGAGCGCGGCGCATATGATCGTCTGAAGTAATTAAATAAACACTATCAATTCCCCTCGCCTTAAACTCATCGACTAAAGTCGTGAAATTCGTCACCGTATCTACCGCTTCATAATCTAAATGGAGTCGCCGCAAACTAATCCCCGCTTCCGTAAATAGCCATTGTGCATATTCTGGATTACTTCCCCCAGAAATCCAGATATCCAAATGACTATGCTGGCGAGCAAAATCAGCCGCAAACTGTTCCCGGACTACCGAACCTCCCAAGACTAAAATCGCGTCAGGTTCTTGAAAATAACTCCTAATCCCTTTGTAGCCCAATGAGAGCATTGCTAACAGGAGAGCAAATTTCAAAAACAATTTTTTCCTCTGATGACGAGGTTTAAGCATAGATTGGGAAACTGAAAGAGGGTCATTCATGGGGAAAGTTTTATCAATGCCATTGAATCATGCACGGGGCCGTATCTCTGGGCATCACTGATGCTAGAGATCACCGACATCAATCGTACCGATTGCGCCACTCAAGTGCAAGTTGCCCCTTTCTTTGTTCCAACTTATTCTCCGTCGATCGGGATTAGCCTTAAGATCCATACGTCTCATATCGATCGCGCGCCTTTGTGCAGTACACCACGATACAATAAACCCATAAACTCAAGTTTTGCTTCACTCTACGCTTGTCTGATTAAACACTCTTTAATATCTTGTACTGTGAATCCAACCCTTTACCAACTCAATATCCGTCTGCGGCTCCATAATCTCTCCCAAGAATTAAACCGTCCAACCACCCTCAACGATATTCCCGATCGCGAACTCGATGGGTGGGCGAAACTAGGGTTTGATTGGATTTATGCCTTAGGAATCTGGGAAACGGGAACCCTAGGACGAGAAGTCTCGCGCACGAACCCCGACTGGGTGAGGGAATATAAAGAACTCCTGCCCGATCTAACCGAGAGCGATATTTGCGGCTCTTGTTTTGCCATCAAAGCCTATCAACTGCATCCTAGCTTTGGCGATCCATCTGCTCTAAAAGAATTTGGCGATCGCCTCCATCAACGGGGTCTCAAACTGATGCTTGATTTTGTCCCCAACCACACTGCTCCCGATCATCCTTGGGTACAAGAGCATCCGGACTTCTATATCCAAGGAAGCCCAGAAGATCGCCAACGAGAACCCCAAAACTACACGGAAATTCCTCACCAAGGCATCTTCGCCCATGGTCGAGACCCCTACTTTACGGGTTGGCCAGATACCCTACAACTCGACTATGGTCACCCTGCAGTTTTAACGGCTATGACCGATGAATTACTCTCCATTGCCCAAGTCTGTGATGGAGTACGCTGTGACATGGCCATGTTAATCCTGCCAGACATTTTTCATCGTACTTGGGGCATTATTGCCCACTCCTTTTGGCCCTCAGCCATCCAGACCGTAAAACAACAACACCCCACCTTTACCTTCATGGCAGAAGTCTATTGGGGTTTAGAATGGACGCTGCAACAACAAGGCTTTGATTATACCTACGACAAGCGCCTCTACGATCGCCTCCATAGCCAACAAGCCCATCCCGTCCGCGAACACTTTAGCGCCTCCTTAGACTATCAAGAGCGCTCTGTCCGCTTCCTGGAAAATCATGATGAACCCCGCGCTGCGGGCATATTTCCCTTGGGCAGTCATCAAGCGGCGGCTCTGTTGACTTATCTATGTCCTGGACTCCGATTTTTCCACCATGGGCAGTTGTATGGATGGACACAAAAAGTTTCTATCCATCTGTGTCGCAGTGCTAAACAAGTCTCTAATCCTGCTTTAGAACACTTCTATGAGCAACTGCTACAATCCTTGAGTCATCCTGTACTGCGGGAAGGGAACTGGCAGCTCTTGGACTGCTCTCCTGCATGGGAATATAACGGCACTTGGGCTAATTTTATTGCCTTTGGTTGGCACAATGATCGCCATGAACGGGTGTTGGTTGTAGTGAATTATGCACCCTATCCCGGACAATGCTATGTCCATATTCCCTGGGATTGGCAACCGGTTTCCTATGCTCTTCAAGATTTAATCAGCGCTGCCTATTATGAACGACAAGGGGAGGAGTTATCCAGCCAAGGACTCTATTTAGATATTGCGGCTTGGAAAGGCCATGTTTTCGGGATTTCAGCGATCACTAATTAACCCTATGAATGAGTATTTGTTTCGCCTTTTAGGCCAAGAAGACCAAGAGATCATCTGGGATATGCTCAGATTAGCCACTTATGAATCTTCTGTCACTTCCGTACAAGAAAACCCCAGTCTCGCTCGATATGCTCATCATTGGGGTAGATCGGGCGATCTGGGCTGGGTGGCGATCGCCTCTAAAACTCAACACCCCCTGGGTGCAGCTTGGATGCGATTATGGCCAGAAAATGACCGAGGGTTTGGATATATCGCTGATTCAATTCCTGAATTGGCGATCGCTGTTATCCCCCAATATCGAAGACAGGGAATCGGCACGCAACTACTCCAACGACTCCTAGCAACAGCTCAACTCCACTATGCTTCCATCTCCCTCAATGTACGCTCTGATAATCCAGCCCTTCACCTTTATCATCGCCTGGGATTTACTCAAGTTGATAACAGCAAACACCCCAATCGCACTGGAGGACAATCCTTCACCATGATATGCAGATTATCGCCCAACTCACGCCCTTAAACCCTAATTTTTGTACTTCTCTCTTAATAAGGTAAAATACAAGCCAATCCCCCACCTCACCGAAAAAAAAAATTTTCATCCCGTGGGATAAGGGGTTAACTTTGCTCTGTTAATTCACTTATTGATAATGGCTAAATCTAACAAAACAACCCCACCTTTAAATCTCAAAGATTCCCAATACTACTTGAATCGAGAACTCAGTTGGCTGGAGTTTAACAAACGAGTTTTACATGAAGCGCTTGATCCGCGAACTCCTTTATTAGAAAAATTAAAATTCCTCGGAATTTTCAGCAGTAATCTCGATGAGTTTTTCATGGTGAGGATTGCTGGCTTGAAAAAACAAGTAGAAGCGGAAGTCCATAAATTAACTCCCGATGGACGGACTCCAGAACAACAACTCCTAGAGATTAGTCAACAATTACATCCAACCGTTGAAAAACAACATCAACATTTTCATCAAGTTCTTAAACCCAAGCTGATTGAAGAAGGGATTTATTTGGTTGATTATATTGACCTCACTCCAGAGCAACGCCTCTATTACCAAAACTATTTTGAAAAGCAAATTTTTCCCGTTTTAACCCCTCTAGCCGTTGATCCCAGCCATCCTTTTCCTTATATTTCTAACCGTAGTCTCAATTTAGCCGTTTTAGTCAATGACCCAGAAACCGATGAAGATCATTTTGCTCGGGTCAAAGTTCCGAGGGCACTGGCTCGTTTTTTAGCCTTACCTCCTGAGTTATATTATTCTTCCGAAGATCCCGCTAAAATTCGTTGGATGGGTGTTCCATTGGAACAAATTATTGCCCATAATCTAGACCCTTTATTTCCGGGGATGAATATCCAAGAATATTATCCTTTCCGGATTACTCGCAATGCGGATCTATCAGTACAAGAAGATGAAGCCGATGATTTGCTGCTGGCAATGGAACAAGAATTGCGTAAACGTCGCATTGGTGGATTAATCGTGCGGATGGAAATTATGGTCAATACGCCGCCTAAAATTCGCGAGATGTTAATCCAGGAAATGAACTTAAAAGAAGAGGATGTTTATGAAGTTGAGGGCTTAGTCGGTCTAGGGGACTTAATGAGTTTTATGGGGCTTCCTTTACCTCATCTTAAAGATCCAGAATGGTCTCCTATTGTCCCCCATTATTTTCAGGGACTCAGATCCCTACAAACCGATCCGTTTTCTGAGGATCAAGAGGAAGGGATTAGTATTTTTGAGCTGATTCGCGAGCGTGATTTGTTTTTCCATCATCCCTATGATTCTTTTGCTTCTACGGTACAACGGTTTATTACAGAAGCGGCCTACGATCCGAAAGTGCTGGCGATCAAAATGACGTTGTATCGAACCTCTGGAGATTCTCCAATTGTGAAGGCTTTGATTGCGGCGGCGGAAAATGGGAAGCAAGTGGTGGCTTTAGTGGAATTGAAGGCTCGATTTGATGAAGAGAATAATATTCAATGGGCCAGAACCCTAGAGAGTGCTGGGGTGCATGTGGTGTATGGGTTGGTGGGATTGAAAACCCATACAAAGGTGGTGATGGTGGTGCGTCGGGATTCGGATCAGATGCGGCGCTATGTGCATATTGGCACGGGTAATTACAATCCCAAAACAGCAAAACTCTATACGGATTTGGGCATTTTGTCTTGTCATGATGAGCTAGGAGCAGATTTGACGGATTTGTTTAATTTCTTGACCGGATATTCTCGACAACGATCTTATCGTAAGTTGTTGGTGGCTCCGGTGAGTTTGCGATCGCGGATGATGGAGTTGATCGAACGGGAAATTGAACATGCTCGTAATGGCCATCATGCTCGGATTGTAGCGAAAATGAACTCTTTAGTCGATCCTAAAATGATTGCTGCCCTCTATAAAGCATCTCAGGCGGGTGTGCAAATCGATCTGATTGTACGGGGAATGTGTTGTTTACGACCGGGAATTCCAGGAGTGAGCGAGACTATCCGTGTGATTAGTATTGTGGGTCGCTTTTTAGAACATGCTCGAATCTTCTACTTCCACAACCAGGGTGCTGAAGAGTCCTATATTGGTAGTGCAGATTGGATGCCTCGTAATCTCGATCGACGGGTGGAGGCGGTTACCCCCATTGATGATCCAGAGATCCAAAAAGATGTGCAAGAGATTTTGGGGGTTATGCTTGCCGATAACCGCCATGCTTGGGAGCTTCAGTCTGATGGAACCTATCTCCAACGCCAACCTCCCGAAAATGCTGAACCTCAAAGTTCGCAAGATATTTTTATGAAAATGTCTGAAGTCGGCCGAAAAGGGGCCCTGCATAGCCTTTAGGATTTCAATCGCCGTCTGTCCTCAGTTCTTTCACTCCATTAGATCCCTGGTAAATTGAAAAACAGTTTACATGAACAGGAGGTCTAATGGGGATTCAGAGTAACCACTCGCTGGTTTAAGTCACTAATGATGCCACCCCTGCCATCAGAGCTACAATCAAGACGATGAGCGTCTTGTAGAGCTGTAGGGTTTGTAAATCCAGGGAAGAGGATAAAGGAGATTGGGGAATGACTTCCTCAGGTAGATTGACTTCTTCAGGAGCCTTTACAGAAGGTAGAGTACGCTGATATTGTATGCCGCGATAACGCAAATTCATCGCTGTTGCCTCTTGAAACTCTAAAATAGGAGTGAAGTTTGAATTGCTCAGGTGTTGATTGAGCCTTTCTGTGTTGATTAGAACCCTAGTTTTAGGGAAATAACCGTATTTTTTTAACAGTTCTTTAAGAGAGTTTAGGCAATGGCTAACTGAACTTAAAGAGCTATTAAAACTTATCTTTCCTATTATAGTTTACTTATGTATCTAGGGCAACTTTTTTCTGATATTTTCCGAGAATTTGCATAGTGTAGATGTGAAGTATGCAAGGATAGAGGCAATAAGTAGGCAATAGGCAATAGGCAGGCAATAGGGAAAACCCGGGGTTACCCTTTTCTGGAATAGCTGAACTATAAGGATGGAATAATGTCAGACGCGGATGTGGTGGTCATTGGTAGTGGAATTGGGGGATTAGTGGCGGGGGCGTTGCTCTCTTACTATGGCAAACGGGTCATTATTTGTGAGAGCCATGGAATTCCTGGAGGAGCCGCCCATGGCTTTGTCCGTCAAGGGTTTCGGTTTGATACGGGGCCGTCTTTTTATTGTGGATTGGGCGATTTTAATTCCCTGAATCCCCTGTGCCAAGTTTTGAAGATTTTGGGGGAACGGGTGGAGGCGATCGCTTATGACCCCTTGGGACATTACCATTTTCCGGATGCTACCTTACCCATTTATTGCCAGAGCGATCGCTACCAAGAAGCCTTAGCCCAGATTACGCCCCAAGGAGCCAAGGAACTGATCGCCTTTCAACGACCGCTGTTAGAACTCTACGAAGCTTTGAGCCAGATTCCCACCATTGCTCTGCGCTCGGACTGGCAACTGCTCCCCATTTTGGCCACGCGCTATTTACCCGCTTTGTGGCAACTGCTGCCCCATTTAGGCATCATTAACGGTTCGGTTGGCCAGATCTTAAATTCCACGGTTCAAGATCCTTGGGTCAGACGGTTGATCGATCTCGAATGTTTTTTACTCTCTGGTCTCAAAGCTGAAGGAACGGTAGCGCCAGAAGTCGCTTTTATGTTAGGGGAGCGCGATCGCTCCGTTGTAGACTATCCCCTAGGCGGTAGTGAAGCTATTATCGACGCTCTAGTGAGGGGATTAACTCGGTGGGGTGGCCAATTGAAACTTGGGGCCCATGTCGAGAAAATTGCGATCGAGCAAGGACGAGTGGCAGGGGTACAGCTACGACGCAACGAAAGGGTAACGGCTCCCATCGTGATTTCTAATGCTACTCTTTGGGATACTTACACTCACCTCTTAGACTCCGAAGATCTACCCAAGACCTATCGCCAAGAACAGTTATCTACCCCTGCGGTAGAGAGCTTTATGCACCTGCATTTAGGGATTCGTGCCGATGGCTTAGAAGGGTTAACGGGCCATCATGTAGTCGTCCATTCTGATGATGTGGATATTACCAGCCCCGGTAATACTTGTATGATTTCTATTCCCTCCGTATGGGATAAAAGTCTGGCTCCCGAAGGTCATCATTGTCTTCATGCCTATACCTTAGAATCTTTTGCCGGATGGAGTCGAGATGGCGAGTATCACGATCGCAAATCCCTTAAATCTCAACCCCTTTATCGGGCTGTAGAGCGAGTAATTCCCGATATTCGAGAGCGCATTGTGTTGGAGCTGGTGGGCACTCCCCTCACCCACTCCCATTATCTACGTCGCGATCGGGGAACCTACGGGCCGGCGATCGCCCCGGGTCAAGGAACCTGGCCCAGTTGCTATACCCCAATTCCGGGATTGTATCGAGTTGGTGATAGCACATTGCCGGGTATTGGGGTTCCGGCTGTTGCCGCTTCCGGGATTTTATGCGCGAATACCCTGGTTCCTGCCCCAATCGTTCTTGAAGTTCTCAAGAAGTATCAGTAAATTCACGTCTTTTGACCATAAATAATCTTTCTATACGTACCCCATCCGTATGGGGGGTGATACCCTTATCCCCATTTTTCTTTTCTCGTAAGATACTGATAGGCACGAGCGTATATAGTCTATGAAATCGTCGCGCTCAACAGTAGATCCTAATATATAAAAATCGGCATAAAAAACGAGGCAATATAGTAATGACTAGGATGTTGATGAGCCAAAACTACGCCCAGAAAGCCGAGCGCTGTGTGGAAAAAGGAAATTATGTAGAGGCGATCTCCCATTTTGACCGTGCCCTCATTTTCGATCCACAAAACATAGACCTTTGGATTCAGCGAGGGTGCGCTTGTACCCATCTCCATCACTATCAAAAAGCGCTATGGAGTTTTGAAGAAGCTCTCAGCCTCAATCCTCAAGATTCCACTCTACAACTGTTTCGGGGCGTGTGTTTACATCATTTGCAACAATACAATCAAGCTTATCAAAGTTATAACAAAGCTCTAGGCAAACAAGCCAATAACCCCTTAACTTGGATGCGCCAAAAAATGCATCACTTCTTAGACATTTGGGGCGATCAAATCTCCATTTTTTCATAAATTCTCTGTTAATTGATATCACCCTTGCAAGGAAACGCTTTTAACTAGAATTATTTAATGATTCATTAATTCGGTCAAACAGGCTAATTTATAGAGGATCCTGGCTCCCACATTGCCATCCCACTGGTCTGCTGGTTCACCTGGAGCAACTTCGCAGATATCAAACCCAATGATTGTTTTACCAGCTCGAACGAGCGATCGCATCAAATATAGGCTCTCATTAAACTCTAATCCTCCGGGTACAGGCGTACCAGTATGGGGACAATAGGAGGGGTTTAAGCCGTCAATATCAAAGCTAATATAAACCCGATCAGGTAAATGGGAGATAATTTCCTGGCATTGGGTCGCCCAATTTATCCCTTCATAGGTGTTGTGTTTAAGCTGCCAATCATCAAACATAACGATGCGTCGATCGCCCTTTACCCTGTCTATTTCTGCCTCACAAACATCCCGAATTCCCACCTGAACCAAGCGACTGATCTGGGGAATCTTGAGGGCATTATCCATAATTGATGCATGGGAATAAGTAAATCCCTCGTAGGCGGGACGCAGATCGGCATGAGCATCAATCTGCAAAATGCCATAATTTTCGTATTGCTGACCCAGAGATTGCATTAATCCCAGGGGTACACTATGATCGCCTCCGACAATGGCGACGAGCTTCCCTTGCTCTAGATAGTTCTTGCTTTGAGTATAAACCCATGCATTAACATCTGCACACGCTTGATTGACCTTTGCTAAAGATGAAGCGATCGCCGGATCGTCCACTGCTCCACCTCTTTCCAGATGGGCAATAACTTGCTTGGCGATCGCCCTCATCCGACCATTTTCGGCTAAAATTGCTGCATCAATCCCTAGAGTCGCCAACGGAATTTTCCAGGCATTAGGCACATCAAAATCATACCAATCCAACTGTACTGAAGCCTCTAAAATTGCTTGTGGTCCCTGAGCAGCTCCTTCTCCATAGGAAGTCGTCACATCCCAAGGAACTGGTAAAAACACCAGTTTCGCATCCTCAACCGAATAGGGTAAACCAAAAAAACAACCATTCGGCACACTCATTCCATTCGGATCGCAATGTTCTTGAGTCACTACTGTAGCTTAACCTCTTTAATACTAATTGTTATAGCAGAGAAGGAGTGGGTTAGGACAGTTAATAGGCAATAGGGAATAGGGAATAGGCAATGAAGGAATAGGGAATAGGGAATAGGGAATAGCTAGAACAGCTAAAAGCTCGATCAAGTCTGTTTTTTGTTCATCCTATCTCGCTATCACAGCGCAAAGCGAGCTATCGTATTAACTTCTGAGAAATTAACCGAAAAACAGACATAATCAACCCTAAACCAGCCCCCACACAAACCGGAATAATTAAAATCACATCTAAGGCATGAGTTCCTCGCACTGGAGGAACAAACAATAAAATCCCCCAAGAAATCACCGCCAGAATTGCTAAGTCCATCCGTTCAATCCACCGGCGAAATTGAGCATAAACTAACCCCCCCATCAGCGCCCCCCAAATCCCCATACTGATCCCATTAACTCCTAGTAGATTAGTTAAACCTAATGCTAAAACCA
The DNA here is from genome assembly GCF_028330985.1 of Roseofilum reptotaenium CS-1145. Lineage (NCBI taxonomy): Bacteria > Bacillati > Cyanobacteriota > Cyanophyceae > Desertifilales > Desertifilaceae > Roseofilum > Roseofilum reptotaenium. Next base: position 165,265 of record NZ_JAQMUE010000074.1, read on the forward strand.
CCGATTCAAACCCTGTAAATACCGAAATACCCAACAATTCTGGGGTAGAAAAAACCGGAGTCTTCAGCACCTGTTGAGCGGGAGTCACAGCAGAAGCCACTGTACCAGAAGCAGCCGGAGACTGAAGGGTAGTCGAGGGACTCATTGATTGAATAGACTGGGAACGCAAGAGGGCTAAGACCTCATTGGCACTAGCAAACCGTTGATAGGGAGATAGGGCCAGCATTTTATCTAAAGCCGAGGCTAAAGGTTCTGATAACTCAATTTCCGATCGCCAGTTCCAACGATTATTATAAGAATCATATAAATCCTGAGACTCCTTTTGGGTTAATAAAATTAAGCAAGTCACCGCCAGAGCATACAAATCTGTAGACGGATAAACCTGACCTCCCGCCATTTGTTCCGGAGGCGCAAACCCTTGGGAATAGATTTCTGTCGATCGACCTCCTGACCCTTGACTAATTTGCTTCACTGCACCAAAATCGAGCAATACCAATCGCCCCTTTTTATCCCGCATAATATTAGACGGTTTAATATCTCGGTGAATAGTATGGCGGTCGTGAATAAATTGTAATACGGGCAAAATTTGGCGCAATAGAGTCAGAATATCCTCTTCTGAAAACGGCCCAGTATACTCCAATTCTTCCTCTAAATTTTGACCATCAATCCATTCTTGAACGAGATAAAAAAATTGGTTCTCTTCCCCTTGAGCTGATGACGGAACCAAGAGCGGGAAAAATGCATAAAGCCGAGGAATTTGAGGATGTTCATTGCCCAATTCCTCCAGCACTAAAGCCTCTTGCTCAAAATGTTGTTGGGCGATCGCCAATTGTTGCTCGGACAACTGACCGGCTGGTTGAAACTGTTTAACCACGCAAGAGCGCAGAGTCGGCGTATAGCGATCCACCGCCAAATAAGCTGCACCAAACCCCCCTTGACCCAATAACCGTTGGGGTAAATACCGGCCAGCCAAAATTAAAGGCATTCCACAGCAAGTACAAAATTTCTGGGAAGTCGTTTTCAAGTGTTCCGGACTATCGAGTTCAGGAACCGGGTTGATAGGACGCTGACATTTTGGGCGCGTGCAATGAATATCCATAGGCCAGACGGCAAACCTCGATCACTCCAATCATAGACCCCAGTTAATCCAAGGATACAGACGATTCTCGATCCGACCCTTGAGCAGCAGCATTGAGATCGATCCCGATATCCGTGGGGGGAGTTAACCCTACTTTACCTTGGGTGGTGAAAGCCGGTAGGATTTGAGTCCGAAACGCTTCTGCCGCCTTAGAGCGATAGCGATTGGGATTGACAATCACGGACAGAGTACGCTGGATAGAAACCCCTTCAACATAAGCACGATGAAGCAAATTAATTTGCAATTCTTTTTCAATCGCTGAGATGGAAACAAAAGCTGCGCCTAAATTAGCTTGTACCGCATTTTTAATCGCTTCAATCGAATTGAGTTCCATTTCCACCTTTAGGCGGTTCGTTTCAATCCCACAGCGCGTTAAAACCTGATCAATTACCTTACGAATGGTCGATTGTGAATCTAGAGCAATAAACTGGAGTTCATACAGGTCTTCCTTGTGAATCGTCCTCTGGGCTGCCAGGGGATGGGAAGGGGCTAAAATCAGGGCTAATTCATCTTCAGCATAGGAAGAGATTTCTAAGGTTTCTTGGAGTTCGCTGGGCACTTCACCACCGATAATAGCCAAATCAATTTGGCCATTAGAAACACTCCAACAGGTTCGGCGGGTCGAATGAACATGCAGTTGCACGGACACATCTGGGTATTTTTGCCGAAATGCACCAATCATCCGAGGTAACAGATAGGTTCCTGTGGTTTGAGAGGCTCCAACAATCAGAGTCCCCCCTTGCAGATTTTGCAAATCTTCGATCGCCCGACAGGTTTCTTGACAGAGCGAAAGAATCTTTTCACCATACTGAAGGAGTAGATGACCCGCTTCTGTGAGTTGGGCCCGTCTTCCACCTCGATCGAATAGGGGAACATCTAATTGTTTCTCTAAGTTCTGGACTTGGAGACTCACGGCCGGTTGGGAGACATAGAGACTGTCAGCGGCTCGTTTAAAGCTTCCTTCAATGGCGATCGCCTTGAGAATGCGTAATTGATCCAACGTGAATGGAAGGTCAGACATGAGTGATCAACCTAAAATGGGATATTGGAGAGTTCAGTGGACGGAAAACAAGACAGACCCTTGGGAACATGAGAAAATGAAATTGGGTAAAATTGAGACCAAACTGATAATTGACCCATAGCAGACCTATACCCTTGGTGTCTACAACTTGAACCATCTTGACTCAAAACCTCTCCCCCCTACCGTTGTGACATGAAAGTGCCCCAAAATAAATAGATTGAAGACCAATGACCCCATCATCAGGAGACAACAGATAAGCATCTACTTATGGAACGGGAGGTAGTTGAGGATTTTCTGAATTTACCAGGAATTGCGGGAGTCGCCCTAATCGATCGGCGATCGCGCCCCTATTTTTGTGGCGTGGATAGTACCCTCAACTTCCAGCAAAAAGAAGCCCTAGCCCAAGGTTTGCGACAGGTCGTCGAAACCACTCCAGAAGGGTTTGAGTCCTTTGAATTTCAATTTGCCCAAAATCAGGTGTTTATTTATAAGCTTCCTGAAGGCGTGATTTTGTTAGTGCTGACGACCCTGGATTTGGTCTATAGCAATTATGCTGAAGCGCTCCATGAGCTGAAAACTGAATTGATTGCAGATACGGCTACGGCGATCGCCACGTTCCGACTCCTTGCTGGCAGTTTAACCCTCTCCAACCAAACCTACTGGCAAAATTCTCCGACTCCCAGTCCCTCTCCTATTCGTGTTCCTTTCAAGTCTCAACCTACGGTTCCTAATGCCTCTCCTATTCCAGAAGCTACGTCCCAGGTTACCCTAAAAGAATTGCTTGAAGCCCTCAACCAACTGAGTCTTTATACCACCCAGTATTTAGGTAAAGCGGTGATTACCAATTATTGGAAATCCACCCGTCCAGATGTGGAATGGTTACAGAGCTTTGAAATCAGCCGCACTGCTGAATTGACGTTTACCCGTTCTACAGCCCTTACCCAAACGGTAACCCCAGAACAGTTAGCCTTGATTCAGTCTTGGGTGGCCGCCTTTATCAGTCGGTGCATCAAAGTGATCCGGGATTTTCCTGCCTTAGTGGAAAAATCCCTCAAACCTGAATATAAACAGTTACTCTTACCCTAAGAACCCTTAGAGACGCAAAAATTATGGTAAAAATTGTCAGACTTGAACCGATCGCCCAAGAGACTGAAGTAGAAACTAACGGCAATCTGTTATCGGTTTTGATCGATAAAGACTTAGATGTTCTCAAAGAATGTGGTGGCCGAGGCATGTGTGCCACCTGCCATGTGTACATTAAAGATGGGATGGAGTTCCTCACTCCCATGAATCGCAGGGAACAGCGCACCTTAGAGGTGATTACTTCCTGTAAACCCAATTCTCGTCTGGCCTGTCAGTCACGGGTACTGATGGATGGGGTGGTGGTAGAATTACCTCCAGGGATGTACGTGAGATCGCTACAAGATATTGAAGCTCTCATTGGCAGACGAGCCGATCAAGATATGCTCCATCCGGTAACCGGGGAAGTCTTAGTCGAAACGGGTAAACTCGTCACCCGCTCCACCCTGAAACAACTCGAAGATACAAAATTTGAAATTGGAGCCTACTTAACGCAAACCAAAGATGCTTAAAAGAGTATCCAGAAGCTATGCTAACCCAAACTCAAAACCTATACCGAGAAAGCGATGGTCGCTATGCCACAGATGAAGAATTGCAATTTTTCCAGGATTATATCCAATCGTTTCCGTTGCGGTTAACCACCTATAACAAGATTCGCACATCAGAAGCTCTGATTGTCCAACAAGTGCAATCTCAAATTCGCGCTCGGGCCCCCCACTTGCTCCAGCGCGGTAATAAAGACTTGAGCGCTAAATGGAAACAAGATACCCTTCGTATCCTACGTCACTCAGCCCTAGCCCTATTGATCGACGATCGGGACAGATTACGCGATCGCCTCCTATTGTGGTTTCAAACAATAATGAGAGCCTTTGATGCTCAAGATAGCTGTAAGGTGACTTACTCAATCATGCAGAATGTCGTTGAATCCCTCTTAACTCGCGAGGAAGCAGCTCTCTTACGTCCCATCCTCGAATATAACCGCCAAATCCTCTCTCAAGCCTCTTCCATTGAAGAATTTCCCTTGTAAGGGCAAAATTTGCTTGACTTTCATTACAAGTTTGCTGTGGATTCGTCACCAGCCGATACAATGAAAATCGGAGAGATGAACCCATCCAGGTCAACGCTTCTCTAGTCAGAAGGCCAACCCCACTCACCGATCTGAACGCTTATGGCAAACGCAACTAAAACTCAACATTTACTCAATAGCAAACAGCCCAAAAAACACAACCACTACGGCTTCCAGGATTTTTTTCAATTCGATCCAGAACGCGGAACCGTCGTAGACTGGAATGGTGCCCAAAATGTCCTCACCAGTGAAGATTTTATTATTGGGTTAGTTGAAGGTCTCGAAGAAGAAGTTGGAGATGCTTCGGCTGCCATCATGTATACCATCGGTGTGGAGTGGGGACAAAAAGATGCTTTTTTCTTTGAAAAATGGTTTGAAAAAGAGTTCGATCGCAGCATCCGGCAAGCCAATTTAATGTTTCTGTTAGAAACCTGGTGGTGGCCGTTTACTTCCCAAGGATGGGGACGCTGGGAAGTGGATATGGGCGATCGCAGACAAGGCTTTATGTTTATTAACTTGTTTGATTCTGCCGTAGCACGAACCCTTGGCGATGTCGGTAAACCCGTCTGTCATATCTATGCTGGTCTATTTGCTGGCTTTTTTACTGAATTAGTCAAAAAACAACTCAGTTGTATTGAAATTCAATGCTATTCGATGGGGGAAACCTATTGTAAATTCCTGCTGGGGGGTAAAGATCGCATTGATGCAGCCTCATTCTGGCTCAATGAAGGAGCAACCGCTCGTGATATTGAAAAACGGTTGCGTTCAGGGGAGCGGTTAACATGAGTCCCCGTACCCGTTCTCAAACCCCATCGAAACCCAAAACCACAAAAACCCAAGAGATTCCCAAAACCTGGAGTCGAGTCTCAGTCCGTGACTTTTTTAGCCAGATTAACTGGGAACAGGACCCTGAACCGATCCAGCAATTTAAACAAGCGAGTAAGCAAGCCAGTTTAGAAGGAAAAGAGTCGAGCAAGCATCTATCCTTGACCTTGACGGTTAGCCAGTTCTTTACTTGTATTGATTGGGAGGGTCAAGGAGCGATCGCTCCAAGTGACCCCCTTCCTCTAGATGTAGAGTCCACATCCATTCAAGACGAAGATGATGTGACGTTAGAAGACTTTTCGAGTTTATTTTAAACCTTTACCCATTCGTATCTAGTGGCTATGAACACCGATCTAGAAACCCTTTTTGCAGAAGCAGAAAATCGCTATCTGAAACCTGAAGAACTCAAAGGTTTAACCGAGTATGTTGAGTCCTTACCCCAACGGCTAGAAACCTATAGTCAGATTCGAGAAAAAGAAGTAGAAATTATGCAAGCCGTTGCCGATCAGCTTCCTCAGTATTTTCCGAATTCATCCGTTGAAGATATGGAGCGATCGATTAAAAATGCCATGCTCATGTTGCGATATTGCGCCATGGCCATGTTGATTAATAATGATAAATTGGTTCAAGATCGATTTGTGGATTGGCTCTCGCAAAGCATGGCCATGTATGAAACCCAAGATTTAGATAAAGCCTTATACAAATTGCTCAATCAACAATTGATGAAAAGCTTAAAACCAGAGCAAATTAAATTAATCAAATCACCGTTGATTTTAGCCCAAACCCAATTACTCAAGAGTGAAAGCTAAAGGATTAATTAACAGATTGGTTTATCGTTCAGGAGCCTATGGCGAGAATTAACTATGATTTCTGTTTCTGATTTAGTCACCAATAACCGTATCCCTAGTAATTACTTTGCTACAGATGTTTATGTGCGAAGTGATTTAGAATTAGGATTGTTAGAAAATCGCCGGGGCGATCGCCTCTTAGCAATGCCCGAACCCTTAATCAAAGCCATCTATTCTGGTTTAGACAAAGAAACGGGACAAGCCTCAAAATTAGTCTTGTATAACTGCGGTCGCTGGTGGGGAAAAAACTTTTATGCTCGGTTTGCTGAAGAAGTATCGGAATACTACGAAAAACCGTTAGCAGATATGAGTATGTTAGACTTTTTGCAATCGTTTAAAGAATGTTGGAAAACTCACGGATGGGGAAAAATCGATCTCGATCAAAGTTATATTGCTCAAGGTTTTTTAGTCGTCAAAACTTGGAATGCTCCCTTCGCAACCCAGGGTCCTAATCTCGGTATTCCGGTTTGTTTCCTGGACGCGGGGGTCTTCAGTGCATTCTTTAGTCAATTGAGTGGGAAAGACTTACATTGTGTCCAAACTTCTTGTGAATCTTTGGGTGCAGAATGTAACCACTTTATTGTCGGGTTAGAGGAACGCTTAAGAAAAATTGAAGAACAGATCGAACAGGGAACAGCTCATGTAGATCTTATGAATGACTTAATCACAATGTAAACGAACGATCTGCCTATGACTGTGTCCAAACGTCCCAAAAGTAAATATCTGATTTTAGGATTGATTGGCCAAGGACAGTTTGGGCGTGTGTTTTGTGGGTGTCATCGCAAAACGGGAAAATTAGTTGCCCTCAAAGATTTAGATCAACATCGTTTTCCAACGCATCAGTTTTTGCGGGAATTGAGGTTTTTATTGCAACTGTCCCATCCGAATATTGTCACGTGTCGCGCCCTAGAACATTCTCGAGAAGGGCGCTATTTGATCATGGATTATTGTGAGGGAGGAACGTTGCGAAATTGGATGGATCGCCAGGGAAAATTGCCTCTGGGGATGTCGATCCAATTTATGAAAGATGTATTGCAAGGGATGGAACATGCTAATAGTCGAGGCATTATCCACCGGGATTTGAAGCCAGAAAATATTTTATTAACACTCAAATCAAGGGGTTGGATCGCTCGCATATCGGATTTCGGTATTGCTCGGTTAATGCAGGAAAGTAAAGCCGGTTCAGATAACACAGGATCGCCGGCTTATATGGCTCCAGAGCGATTCTATGGGCAATATTCTCTTCAGTCAGATATTTATGCTCTAGGGGTGATTCTTTATGAGTTAGTGGTGGGGAATCGCCCCTTTTCTGGACAACCCCAGCAGTTGATGAACTATCATCTCAATCAACGGGTCGTCGTTCCAGACCAGGTGCCTCTACCTTTGCAAAAAATTATTTTCAAAGCCTTAGAAAAATTACCTGCTCGGCGTTATAAAAGCGCGAGGCAAATGCTCAGTGACCTCGATCGCCTTTCCGAGTTAATTGATTTATCCTTATCCGCGACTCCAATCAGTGTCCTCCCTTATCCACCAAGTCGTTCCCTCACTGATGAACCCATTATTACCCATGCACTGCCAGGAGCGATCGCCGCTTTAGCCGTTTCTATACATTCACAGACTAACGATAACCATTCCCCTTGTGGTTCTCACACCTGTATTTATTGGGCAATCTCAGACTCGATTCACTATCAACGCTATCAGGAAGAGGCGAATAATTTTGAGACGGTAGTGAAAGTCGCTCAAGTCTGTTTACCGGAAGATATTCGTGAATTAAAAATAACTTCTCAAGGTTGTCTTGCATTGACTGACCAATGTATTTATCACTTAAATCCTGATTTATCCCAGTTTCCCCTTCTTTCTGCTCAGTTAATTGCCCATCTTCGCATTCCCTTTAAAGCAGATGTCCATCCTCACAGCCAGTGGATCGCGGCGGTAACTGAGGATAATCACTTATGGGTTTGGCATCGCTCGGAACAAAACCCTGATGCCACTGCTCATCATCACTCTTGGTTCTCTCGTCCTCAAGTTCCTGTTAGGGGGGCAGTCCATCAAGTCCAAATTCTTGACGATCATCATGGAATATTTTGGCGAGTGGAACAGGGAAAAACGGCGATCGAAGTCTTTACTCGTCGGGGAAATTTTCTCGGACACTGGAAACTTTCCTTAGAAGTCGATCGGATTATTCCCAGCGCTATTTCTTATCGAGTTTTGGTGATTCCTAAGTGGGATACCCATGGGCCGCTGTTGATGGATTTGAAGCCCTTTCGGATGCGACCGATTCCGATTAAAGTGCAGTTACCGGTATGTGTCGCGATCGCCTCCTGGGGCTATGTGATTGCTGACGATCGCGGTCATTTAATCTTATTAGATGAATATGGCCAAGTGGTTGGCCGGATTTTAGGCCCTCGTTCCCCAGTGGCGATCGCCATGATTTCTAAAACGGTTCTCTTGGTAGCCACCAATGTGCAGGATGAAGGAGAACTTCATTGGGTGGATTTAAGCCAATTTGATATTGACTTCATTTTTTAGGGAATAGGAAATAGGGACTTGACCGAACTAAAATACACATTATATATCCATAGTATTAGCGAAAGCGGAGATCATCCTCGAGCGGTTTGAGCAAAAATTTTTGATAAACTGAATCAGACCGTTGGGTAACAGTCAGGAGTATTGAAGATGGCTCGACTTGGCCGTAAAGCCTATGTAAGGACAAGAGGCAGAAGCATTTTCGCACAACTGCTGTTGATACTTTTCTTGGGGTGGGTTGGCTTAGGATTATCCTTACCTGGATGGGCCCAAACTCAACCTACAGAAGTAACCACTAGAGCTAAGATTGTATTGGATGGTTATGAATTATTTGAGGTAGAAGCTTCTGGACGCTTTAGCGCTGAGGAGAGAGCCACCCGAGTGAATCAGTTATTACAGGAAAAGCTGGATCGGGCGATCGCCACGGATACCCCACCTGAAGTCACAATTGTCCAAAATAACGGCCAAGTTAGTCTCCAAGTTAATAACCGCCACCTCGTCACCCTGACTGCATCAGATATGATGATGCCAGGGCAACCGTCCCTAGAACAAGCCGAGCGTTGGCAAAACGAGATTGAACAAGCTCTGCAACGCGCTCGTCGAGAACGAACGCCCATCTATAGAGCCTGGGCAATTAAAATGGCCCTGATCGCCAGTGCTGCGGCGATCGCCCTACAAAGTCTCTGGTTTTGGCTTCAGCGACGCTTACAGCGGCAAAAGAAAAAGGATTCGGAGCTGATTAAAACTTCCTGGAAAATTTTAGTCCTGATCCTGTTGCAAGTAGCAACTTGGCTCATCGTTATCTGCTATGTAACCCATCTATTTCCCCTCAGTCGTCGCTGGTTATATCGCACCTATATTTTCTTACGGGATCTGTTTTCAGCACAAATTTTTACCGTTGGTGAACGAGCATTATCCCTGAATAATTTGCTCTTAATTGGAGTGATGGCGATCGCCTTAATCTTGATCACCAACTCCTTTACTGAAGTTCTCAAAACCAAAATTGTCCCCCTCGTCGGAGTAGATCGCCATTCCCAACAGGCGATCGCATTCTTTCTTCGCTATGCTCTCCTCTTCATCGGCTTTCTGCTGATTCTCACCCTGAGCGGTGTAGACTTTAGTTCCCTCGCAATTCTGATCAGTGTTCTAGGTGTGGGGATTGGGTTTGGTTTGCAAAATATTGCCAAAGACTTTATTAGCGGTCTAATTATGATCTTTGAACGACCGATCCAAGTCGGGGAATTGGTACAAGTGGGAGAGTTTCAAGGTTTAGTGCAACGCATTGGCCCTAGAGTCACTGAAATGACTACCATTGACCGGATTACCATTATGGTTCCCAATTCCCGCTTCATCGAAGGAGAAGTCCAAAATTGGAATCGTACTGGTTTAACTCGTCTCAAAGTTTATGTCGGTGTTGCCTATAGTTCAGACATGCAACTCGTCCATGATGTCCTGCTTGCTGTTGCTCAGATTCCTCATCCTGAAATTCTCCGCCATCCCCCACCGAAAGCGCAATTTAGAGGATTTGGAGATAATGCCCTCAACTTTCGGATTGTGGTCTTTATTCGAGACCCTCTGAAACAACCGAAAGTGAAAACCCATTTACTCCATTATATGTCCCTATATTTAGAACATTATGGGATTGGAATTCCTTTTCCTCAACGGGATTTACATATTAAACTGCCTGGACTCGAACAAGTCGCGGATACCTGGTTAACTCAACAAGGTCGAGAACATTGGCAACCCTCACCTGTGCCTGCACCAGAACGCCCGAAAATTAAGCCAGAATACAATTGGGAAGATATCCTTCAAAGAATGCGCGGTCCCGAAGGTATATCGATTCGCGATCGCCGCTATGGTTTAAAAGCTTTTTCTAACTGTTTTGTGGGTTCTGAAGCAGTGGATTGGTTAATGGAGCATGAACAATCGACCCGTCCCGAAGCGATTATGATGGGAGAAATGATGGTTAATCTCGGCATTATTCATCATGTTTTAGATGAACATGGCTTTGAAGACAGTCTCCTCTTCTATCGCTTTTATGCCGATGAAAACCTAGAACATGAAGACCAATATTTGACTCCTCCACCCACCGAGGGAGGCGATCGCATTGATGAACGGGGTATTGAAAAAAATACCGATAGCGATACAGCGATGATTGATGACTAGATATCCCTCTTTTGTCATTTTTGGAGATCGAGATCGCTCTATCCCCATCTAAAGAGATATTTGCCGATCTGACTAGATTTTTGAATTTCTGTCATGAAAAACCGTTCTCCTAGCATGTCGTACTATACTTGAACAATGAACCACGCGCCACACGAGTTCGCTGAGCCGCTGTGTGCCATAGCTCTAAGATGACTTCTTCTATGTTTTGGGCATCAGCCTCTAGCATCCGGGAAATCATGCTAATCTTGCCAAATGACCAAAACAAACCCGCCTCCAGCAAGTACGGTTCATCAGTTTCAGCATGTACCCGAAAATCATACAAAGAATAATCACGACACCCTAAAGCAATATGGGCTTTCTTCGCAGCATCAGCCATCTCCTCGAATAACTCTGGAGGTAGATCCGCTGGACAAACGATGTTCACCGGTGTTTGTCGATCAGGGGTTCCATCTGATCGCAACTCCAACTTTTCCCGTACGGTTCTAATTGGGTTCTCCTCAGTCACCAGATATTCAATCATCGGCGCTACCCATAACTCTCCCTTGCGCTCAATGACTCCTACTCGCAACTCCCGTCCAGCGATATACTCTTCTACTACTAAAACGTCATCATGTTCAAACCCCACTTGCAACGCGTCAGCGATTTTAGTCCGATCCCAAACCAACGTTAATCCTAAAGAATTATCTTCCGAGTTCGGTTTAACAATCAATGGCGGTTCTAGGGTTATCCTATCCCCTCGACGTACCTCTTGTCCCTTCGCCACACGAACTCCAGCAGCAGACACCACACTTTTGGTATGAGCTTTGTTCGCTGCTAGTGCCGTACAGTGGGATGTAGAACCCACCATTGGTAAACCTAAAATATCCTCAAAAAACGCCCGGAAGCTCGTCATGCCAGGAAAACAAAACAGATGGGGAACCACCAGATCGATCTGGGGGAGCCGAGCAATCATCTCCTGAAGTGATATCTTTTCTGACATGGAATCCAAGGATGTTCCCAACTGCCAAAACCCATCAGGATTAACGACTGCATAGTAACTGCTAACCCCTGGAGGTTGTAGAACTTCTTTGGCATAAATCATCGATAGATTATGATAAAAGTCTGAGACACGAGAGCCAGCCAAGTGCAACACTTGTAAAGGACTTTGAGATGATTGAGTTCGAGACATACAGTGGCTTGCGATGTAATGAGATACAGTAAGACCCCCCCCCTAAATCCCCTTTAGAAAGAGAGACTTTTACTGCCCCTCTTTCTAAGCTAATCTTGTTGGGGTTTCTGCGAAACCCCATCCAGTAAGGATTGTGCGAGCGCATTTTCGGCAGCTCGATGGCTGAAACTCAGTCAAATCAAGAGCCGGTTTTAAAAACCCTACAGGATTAGCTTTCTAAGGGGGGTTGGGGGGATAGAGATGTACCCCATAAGAGCGAAAACTGCTGTATGAGTTAGGTAAAATAAAATTTAGATATTTCTGTCCGATCATCCTTGTTTTAATCACCATCTAATTCGACTAACTTGCCAATATTAAAATCGATTCTTACCCAACCCTTCATCTTTTTCAAATTCTGCAATAAGAGCAGAGGAATTTGCCAATGATGAACCATCAAAAAAGGTAGGGGGTCATTAAGTTGAAAAATGCCATCTGTGCCTTCTGTTATTCTTTTGATCCAAGCCTGGAATTGCCCAAACGATCTAATTTCAGTCACTCTCCACAGTTCATGGTATGTCCAGTATGTGGGTTTACTGTCGGGTAGGGGAAAAATCGGGCTTTCGGTTTCATCTTCAGCGTCTTTCAGATAGGCATCTGCAACTCCGGGATGATCGTGAAAGGTGGTAATAGCTGAATGGGTTCTAGGATTGCATTCTATGGGATAGACTTGTCCATCTTCGGTTTTAATAAAATCAAAGGAGATTTGACCCGTGAGATTTAAAGCTCTGACAAAAGTTTCCACCCATTGATAAATTTCCGGTTCTTCTACATGGTCGTAGTTGACTTGAAACTCAGAGGATTCACAACAGCAATGCAGTCTGATTTTCCCCTTTCTGACTGTGCTATGAGTACAATATTCTTTCCCTTGAACAAATTCTTGCATAATCCAAGGTTTATCTTCAGTTATGGGTAACTTTTTGACAAACTCTTCCATTTCTTGCTCAGACTTCATGGGTAGTTTGGTCATATCCAAACGGCGCACGGAGTCATAGGGAATGCTTTTGAGGATATATCGACTGCCATCTTGCGCAAAATCAAAATCCAGGATTTGCTTCGAGTCAGTTATTAAAAATGACTGGGGAACAGATAAACCGAGACTTTTGGCTTTTTCAATAAATGTAAATTTATTGTCTAGCAGCTCAGTGATATCAAGATTGAAATGAAAGACTTCACAATAGGGTGATAAAATCGGCTTGAGTCGCGATTCATCATAACTGCCTGCGGGACTTGATACGGGGATAAATAAATTGATGTTTTCTTTTTGGACAATTTCTAATACTGCTTGCTGATAACCATCCCAGTCTTTCTGAGGATTAGGAACGGTATAAAATCCTTTAATAGCATTGGAAAAACGATTTCCTGAGAGCCAATATTTATGGATTTCTAAAAGGAAAACGCGATGTCCACTCCCATTAAAGCTACGAGCTAGTTGTAGGGATTTGGACATTTTTGCCCCAGTAATCAGGATATTCTTCGGCTTTTCATATCCTGGCGGTTTGGCTCGGATAGGTGTGAGAATATTCCAGAGTACAACTGGTAAAATTTTTAAGAGATTGAAGGGTAAGAGGAGGGTAAGCAACAGGAAAGTGCTTAAGTTCTGAAAGAGAGCATAAGCATGGTTTTGGATAAATAATATGATGAGCATGTTGATTTTATGGTTTCGACTTTCTGCGAATCATGGTCACACCATCGCGCAGGGGAAGCAAAACCTGCTCTAGTCTAGGATCTTCGGTGACAAAGCGATTAAATTGGGCGATCGCCTCCCCATTGGCACTACGCTGTTCCAGTTTCAAGTAAGGTTGCCCTTGCAGCAAGGTATTATCGACGAAGATCCAGCCGTTTTCAGCTAAGAGGGATGTTTCTAACAGCATTTGCAAATACTGAATGTACTTGCCCTTATCGGCATCGATAAACACAAAATCAAAGGATTCCCCTACTTCAGCTAATTCTTTCATAATGTCCAATGCTGGCCCAACCTTAACCGAAATCTTGCCTCCATCAGCAGACTGCTTAAAACAGGTTTGGGCAAATTCAGCTACATAGGGGTCAATTTCGCAGGCAATCACTTGTCCATCATCGGGTAAAGCTTCAGCCATGGCCAGGGCAGAATAACCAGTAAACATGCCAATCTCTAGGATACGCTTGGCATTGGTCATGGATACAAACATCTTTAGAGTCTGACCTTCCAGATGTCCAGAGAGCATTTCTTGTTCTAACTGACGCACGGTTTCCCCATCGGAAAATCGCAGTTCCCAGGGTTCTTGACTGGTTTGATGAGCAAGGGTGGCTAAAGCAGGAGATTCTGGGGTGGTATTTTCTTCGATATAAGGATTCAGTCCAGCCGCGAGTTGATAGGCTTGATCGATTTGATCGATTAACTCTGTCGGGATATTGGCGGACTTTGCCTGTTTAGAAATGGCTTCTAACTGTTCGACTAAAATCCCTAGGGGGGTTACAGCTCTGGGTTTCTGAATCTCTGGATGATGTTTGCTCATGACTGTTTTTTCCTTACTCTAATCCAAGATCGCTGAGGTACATTTGCTCACCTGCACCCCCATCCGGAAACTGACTACAAATGGCTTTATGCTCTTTTATGGCATTGTGCAACAGTTCTGGAGAAACCTCTTGTGCATAATCACACGATCCAATCCCTCCGTGGGGTAAGGGGGCCCAAAGTCCTCCTTGGCCGCGCTTGCGACGCATATTTTTCTGGCCAGCCAGCATGAGGTCGGTGTCTTCTAAGATAGGATGATAGACAGATAAACCAAGGCTGCGACAGAGGTTGATAATGCGATCGCGCTCTTCAGTACCAATCCAGTCCAATTTTTGGGCTAACGTTGCGCCAAAAGCCATGCCAATGGTGACTGCATGGCCATGCATCAATTTGGCTACTGGTTCAAACCGTGGACTCCAAGTATGGCCGTAAGCATGGGGACGGTCTTGATAGGTTTCAAACATATTTGTCCCTTCATGCTTCATATACGCATAGAGGGCGCGATAAATGACTTCATCAGCAATTTTCTCTAACTCTGGATTGGCACTCACCGTGGCGAAATGGGTTTCAATCAAGTCTGCTCCATACTGTTCCAAGAGTTCAAATAACTCCCGGTCATCTGTCACGGCCATCTTGATAATTTCCGCCATACCATTGCGAACATGACCGGTGGGTAATGTTCGGAAAAAACTACGGTCTACTAAGGTGAGAACCGGAGGATGATAAACGCCAATACTGTTTTTGAATAATTCGCCATTCACACAAGTTCGAGGGGAAGGGCCAGCATCAAGGGCCGCTACAATTGAAGTCCCAATCATCACGTAGGGAGTGCGCCGATGTTGCAAGGCACAGGCTAATCCGGCTACATCGCTGAGAACTCCACCCCCAATGACTAAAACGGGTTCATTGCGGGAAACATCACAGCCTTCCTTACCTAAGAAATGGAGCAATTTATGAACCATTTCGGGGGTTTTATCCGATTCCCAAGCACGGCAGACTTTGAGTTCTAAGGGGATTTCATGAACTTGGAAATAGTGGCGTAGGGCTTCTCCATAAAGCTGATCAATAGTTTGATCGATAATGCTGATACAGCGACCCCGTTCTCGATACAGATCCACCAAAATGGGGTTTGTCGGGTCTAAAACCCCTTGGACTATTTTGACTTCTGCTTTCAGGGTATACGTAGCGGTAACGGTAAATGATCGCCGATCTTCTTCTTGTTGAATTTCACCGTAACCGGTATACCATTGTGAGGTTTGATATTTAGAATCGTGCGGTCGCCAAATGAGTAGGTCAGAGTCTCGATCGTCAGATGGGGAAGGGTTTAGACGATCGCTTGCTGGGCGATCGGAATTTGATAGAGATGGTGAAACCATGTATTTCTGCTGGTATAGATGCTACACAAAAACAATCATCTGTTATCAGCATACTGGATAAGGGATATTGGGTCAACTTATTCGTTAAGGAACTGACTGATGAAGGTTTGTAAGCGTTTGAGTTGGAAACTGTTGGCTAACTGCAACATTTGTTGGGTAAACGGAGTTAAGGTGCGATCGCTGGCTACTAGATCTTCTGCCACTTCGGTAATCGCTTGAATATCCCCGTCTTGTATAAGAACGAGTAATTGCTCTAAGACTTCGCGATCCGGCACAATCATCCGCTCCGATTGGCCTCCATCGGCTCCTTGAGGTGAAGATGAATCTGGAGGAGGGTCTTGATAAACCCACTCTAAATCTAAATGAGCCGAGAGTAACTGAAAGAGTAATTTGGCATCTACGGGTTTAGGCAAAAAGTCATGCCCGCCGGTATCTAGGGCACGTTGGCGATCGAGTTCAGAGACAGAAGCGGATGAAACAATGACGATAGTCTGTTGGAGATCTTTGGATGAATAAACCTGCGTTAAAAATTCAAATCCATCCATTACAGGCATGACTAGATCGGTAATCACTAGATCGGGTTGGACTGAACGGAGTTGTTCTAATCCTTGTTGACCATTTTCTGCTTCAATGACTTTGAAATCAACGGATTCTAACAGGTTTCGCACAACAGCGAGGTTTTCCCAACGATCGTCGATCGCCAGAATGGTACGACGATCGCCTTCATATCCAATGATATTATGACTGCGATCGTCCTTAACTTGCTGCACCCAATCTTCAGCAATGGGGAGTTCAGTGGTGAAGAAGAATTCACTGCCGACTCCCCGTTGACTTTTAACTTGAATCTTGCCCCCCATCAGTTCTACAATCCGTTGGCTAATGGCTAGTCCTAGCCCGGTTCCTTCCGATTGTTTTTGGCGATCTCCCACCTGTTCAAACGCTTCAAACAACTTAATGCGATCGGCTTCGGCAATACCAACGCCGGTATCAATGGCCTTAAATAGAATGGAGGCAGTGGTTTCGGAGAGAGCGAGAACTTCAATCCCTAGGGTTACCGAACCAGAATCAGTAAATTTAATCGCATTACCCAACAAATTAATCAACACCTGTCGTAGGCGTTTTTCATCGGTTTCTACGCCATCCGGTAAGCTAGAACTGGGTTGATAGATAAACTCAATCCCCTTTTGTTGAGCTTTAATTTTGCACATTTCCACCACACTTTGCAGCAACGATGGTAAATGTACAGCCTGGGGATTCAGTTCGAGTTTGCGTGCCTCAATTTTAGAGAGGTCTAAAATATCATTGATTAGGGTGAGTAGATGGGAACCACATTGGTAAATGACATTTATTCCATGACGCTCTTTATCTGCAAGGACTTTAGAGCGGACTAAAATTTGAGCATAACCGAGAATGCCATTCAAGGGCGTTCGTAGTTCGTGACTCATATTGGCCAAAAAATCACTTTTGGCTTGGTTGGCAACTTCGGCTTGCTCTTTTGAGCGTTTGAGTTCTTCCGCCCGTTCTTCTAGGGCTTCATTATAACGTTCCATTTCTGCACGAGATGCTTGCAAGGAGGCCGTCATGTTATTGAACGTTTGAGCCAGAGTTCCAACTTCATCACCCGATTCTACAACCGCTTGAGTGTCTAAATTGCCTGACATCACCCGGTTGGTTACGTCGGTTAACCGAATAATGGGTTGGGCAATTTGTCGTCGTAGGGCAATGGCTAAAATAATAGCCATGGATAAAGCGATGAAACCGGCTAGTAATCCTTGCCACTGGGCTTGACTTAAACTTTGACTTCCTGCCTGTAAATCTTGGGATAATTGTTCCTGTTGGTGGGTAACAATCGATTCTAATAGGGCCACCATTTCGCGGGTTACTGGTGCAGCTTCTGTTTTAAACAGGAAAATATCTTCGCGATAACGTTCCCCTTCCACGAGGGTAAAGAGGGCAGCCGTTTCTGCTAAAAACTGCGATCGCCACCCTTCTACCTTCTCTAGGGCTTGACGCTGTTCTACGGGCAATAGGGACTTCTGCTCTTGGAGCGCTTCCCAAGCCGCATCATTTTTCTTCAGAGCGCTCCCATATTCTAGTCGCAGGGACATATTTTGGGTCGCAATATATCCTTTTAGCTCCCCTAACATGCGGTCAAATGACCCCTGAAACCTCAAGATTTCCTTGAACAAGGATAAATCTGCGATGGATGAAGCGTTGTCTTCCTGCCAATTGGAAATCTGGTCGATCTCTGCTCTGAGCCTCTCAGCAGGCGCTTCTGCCTGGTCAATAAAGTGCTTGAGAGCGGGTTGATTCTCGCGGGGGCTATCTTTGAGTAGAAAGAGTTGATCCGGTAGGGTAGACCATTGCTGATAGGCAGCTTTCAATTTCTCTAGGGATTGAAGATCGATGTCATCGGCGATCGGCTCCTGGCCCAATAGTATCTCCAATTGAGCAAGATTGGCCTCGAATGCCAGCCTCGATTGTTCGTACTGAGTCCGAAATCGCGATTCTCCCGTGATGTTATACCCGCGAACATTAAGCAGCATATCTAACAGGTTTTCTTGAGCATTCCCGGAGGCGATCGCCAAAGGAACTCGTATATTCTGAGTTTGTTGAATTTTCTGGGTGACCCAAAGTCCCGCTAGGTAGCTGCGTCCAGCCACTAAAAAGGTAAGGGCTGCCAGAATGCCAAAGCTGATATTGAGCTTTTGACTAATATTGAGATGGTAAATTTTATCGTTCCACGAAGTTCTCAAAGACCGGCTGACCTTAGAGATGGTGGGAACTAGGGAGAGTTTAGCCATTGTAGGTTACTCCCGTATCTAGATACTGGAAAACGGCATCAATAGCTTCTTCGTTATAGCAAGGCACTTTGCACATTCTCCTCAATTATTCCCTATTCCCTAGCGCAAAGCGCTATACTTAGCGATCTCGATTAAACACAAAGTTGGCATAGCTCAGTTCGCTGACTGCGTGCCACCCCGAAATATTATTGCGAAACGCCCTCCAATGGTCGTAAACGGCCTTAAAACCGGGATCTTGAGCAGCTATTTCTTCCTGGAGTTCAATCGCTATTGCATAAGCCGCATTCAATATTTCTTCGCTGAAGGGTAACAACTCCGTACCGCGACTGATTAATCGCTTTAGAGCCGCCCCATTTTCCGTGTCATAGTGAGCCAATGTCGTCACATGAGTTTCTATCGCTGCCGCTTTAAAAATTTCTTGGTATATATTAGGCAGTTGATTCCAAGCCTCTAAATTAACGTAGAGTTGAAAGGCAAAACTGGTTTCCCACCAACCGGGATAGTAATAGTAAGGAGCAACATGATAAATTCCCAGGTTTTCATCATCAAATGGCCCGCTAAACTCTGCCGCATCAATCTCTCCTGACTCCATAGCAGAAAAGACTTCAGTGGAAGATAAAGTAACCGGCTCGGCTCCTAAACGACTCATTACCTGTGCTCCAGCACCCGGTATTCTCATCTTTAGCCCTTTAAAATCGGCTGGTGTAGAGACTTTTTCTCTGAACCATCCTCCCATCTGAACCCCAGTTTGCCCTGCCGGAAAATTAATCACGCCATAGTCAGCATAGAGATCCTGTAAAAGGTCTAAGCCACCTCCCCGATATAGCCAGGCAGTTAGCTGTTGGGAATTCATGCCAAAGGGTAATGTATCGATGCCAAAGATGCGGTTTTTCTCAATATAGTAAGCGCCTCCTGAGTGACCACACTCTACAGTGCCATTACCAACAGCATCTAAGATTTCTAAGGGAGGCACTAATTCTCCTCCACCATAGGGAATAATTACAAATCGTCCTCCGGTCATCTCTTTGACACGGCGCGATAGGGTTTCTGCACTTCCAAATACAATATTGAGTGCTTTAGACCAACTCGTAGCCATTCTCCATTGCACAACGGGAAAAAGGGTGTTGGAGTCTAGTTCGATGGGTTCATTTTGCTGGTCTGGCTGGCTACAACTGCCTAGGGCGGCTGCTCCTGTTAAGGCAGTTGCTGATGTATGGATAAAGTGGCGACGCTTCATAATTTCATGGATTTAAATTTATCATTACTTTTTTCTTCTATGACTGGATTTTAGGGCGACTGACTTGGCTTAACTCTGGATCGGAATTTCAATGGTAAATGTAGTTCCTTTCCCTAGATGAGATTCCACACTCAGTTGTCCTTGGTGCTTTTCTACCACAATTTGATGAGCGATCGCCAGTCCCAATCCGGTTCCTTTTCCCACCGGTTTAGTGGTAAATAACGGTTCAAACAAACGGGTTTGGATCGATTCAGGAATACCGAGACCATTATCGGTAATTTGAATCTCAATTTTGTCTGAGGGCAATAATTTCGTTTGGATTTCAAGCTTGGGGTTGTCTAATTTACCCTGTAAGAGACTTTCATCTAGAGCATCAATCCCATTGGCCAAAATATTCATAAAGACCTGATTCAGCGGCCCGGGATAGCACAAGACTGGGGGCAGACAATTGTAGGTTTTAATGATTTCGATGGGGGCGCGATCGCCACTCCCCTTAATACGATGTTGCAAAATAGTCAGGGTACTATCTAGACATGCGTGTAAGTCTGCTTCAATTTTTGTTTCGCTATCGGCACGAGAAAAGATCCGTAGAGATTCCGTTATATTTTTGATTCGTTTGACACCAAGAGTAAACGATTCGATGATTTTCTCCATATCCTCCAGCACAAAATCTAAATCTAAATCATCTATAGCTTTCTCTAATTCTGCTGAGGGTTTAGGGCAGTCTTGCTCGTAGAGATGAAGAATGTCTTTTACACCTAGGACATAGTCTTTTAATGGTTCAATGTTGCTAGAAAGAAAGGTAATTGGATTATTGAGTTCGTGGGCAATCCCCGCGACCATTTCTCCTAAACTGGAGAGTTTTTCTTGTTGAACTAACTGAACCTGAGCTTGTTGCAAAGCAGCCGTGCGATCGCGCACTTGGTCTTCTAAAGATTCTCTCAAGTGTTTGAGTTGCAGATGCACCCGTACTCTTGCTAGGACTTCTTCGCGATCGAAAGGCTTGGGAATGTAATCGACTGCACCTAGAGCAAAGCCTTTCGTTTTGCTTTCTGTATCAGATAATGCCGTAGCAAAAATAATGGGAATTTTTTCGGTAAGAGGTTTTTCTTTGAGTCGAGAACAGACTTCAAAACCATCCATTCCTGGCATTTGTACATCGAGCAAGATGAGTTCGGGTTGATTTCGTTCGACAAGGGTGAGGGTACTTTCTCCATCCATCGCTACCCGAAAGCGAAATCCCTCACTACTAAGGGCTTCTGAGAGTACGGATAGATTAGTGGGATTATCATCTACAATTAGAATAAACCCAGAATCTTGATTTTTTGGCATCTAATTGGCATCTCAACTTGGCAATCTTGTTTATGCGAGATTATAATCTATTTTTTATGACGGATGGGGTTAAAATTGTCGCGACCAGTTCTTGGGCCAGCGTTCAATTACCACTTTAGTTTGAGTGAAAAATTCAACGGCATGATGGCCTTGACCGTGTAAATCCCCAAAAAAGCTCTCTTTCCAACCACTAAAGGGGAAGAAGGCCATGGGTGCAGCAACACCAATATTAATCCCAATATTTCCAGCTTCAACTTCATAGCGGAATTTACGGGCGGCCGCGCCATTACTGGTAAATAAACAGGCCATATTTCCCCAAGGACTTTGGTTGATTAAGGCGATCGCCTCCTCTAAATCGTTGACATGCATTAAACCCAGAACTGGGCCGAAAATTTCGGTTCCGGCGATCGCACTTTCTGGCTCAACTCCATCTAAAATAGTCGGTCGCACAAAGTAACCGTTCTCGTAACCGGGAATGTTCGCCTTTCTGCCATCTACAAGAATTTGAGCGCCTTCTTGGGTTCCGCGATCGATTAATCCTTCAATTCTCTGTTGACTCCCTTCAGTAATGACTGGCCCCATTTGGATACCTTCATCCAGACCAAACCCGACCTTACACTCCGTTGCAGTTGTGGAGATTGCCTCCCGAAACGAATCTCGTACAGAACCGACGGTGAGAGCGATCGAAGCCGCTAAACAGCGTTGTCCCGCACAGCCAAACGCACTATCAGCCACAATACGCGTCGTCATCTCCAGATCCGCATCCGGCAGCACAATAATTGGGTTTTTCGCGCCTCCCTGACACTGCACCCGCTTCCCATGCGCCGCCGCTTGACTATATATATATCGAGCCACTGGACTAGAACCGACAAAACTAATCGCCCGAATCAAGGGGTGCTCTAAAATTGCGTCTACGGTTTCCTTCGCTCCATGGACTAAATTCACTACTCCGTTGGGTAGTCCTGTTTCCTCTAGCAGATGAAACACCTTTTCCATCGTCAGGGGCACTTTCTCCGAAGGTTTTACAATATAAGTATTGCCACAAGCGAGAGCATAGGGCATAAACCAAAACGGAATCATCGCCGGGAAATTAAACGGTGCAATAACTGCTGCAACTCCTACCGGTTGCCGAATCATGATTTCATCAATCCCCTGGGCAATATCTTCCAGGTTAACCCCTTGCATCAGAGTCGGAATTCCACAAGCGACTTCCACATTCTCAATCGCTCGCCGTAATTCCCCTTGGGACTCCTTCAACGTTTTACCGCACTCGATCGTAATCGTCTGAGCAAGGCTCTCAAAGTCTCGCTCTAACAACCCCTTTAGCTTAAACAAATACTGAATTCTCTCTTGCGGGGGAACCCTGCGCCAATCCTGCTGGGCGATACTGGCTGCCGTTGCTGCGCGATCGACCTCAGTAGCTGGAGAAACCGGAACTTTTCCTAATTGCTCACTCGTCGCTGGGTTGGTTACCGAAATCGATTCCGTTGCTCTAGAGACGCACCATTGGCCATTGATATAGTTTTGTAAACTTCGAGTTTCGGTCATAACTTGTACTTACCCCACTCACGAGTTCCCACTCAACCTACTCTAATAGTATTTTCCCACTCTCCCTACTCGTAAGCAATCTTTCCACACGTAGTCCACGTTAATGGACTCACAACCCAAATTTTACGCAATAAACCGAGGCAAAATCAAAGACAAACTCAAAAATTTTTTTTAAGATCATAAAGTATAAAGACAAAGGTATTATACTAGAAGAATACACAGTATCGCTTTAGATGAGGTCAATCCAGGCAAAGATAGCTCTCTCGTGACCCAGATCCGGGAAATCCCAGATCAACTTCACAGATCCTTCATGATGAACCTATTTTTTTAAAGTTTCCGTGAAGTTTCGGAAAAATGCTTGTAAGTACTCCGTAGTTCTTGCTAACTTAGACTCATGAGAGGAAAACACTCAGGAACAATTACTGAACATGTTTACTCAGGGTGTTCACAATGTTGTTTCTACCAGCTCGAAAAGATATTGGTCTAAGCTCAATACTAAACAAACACTCATTCAAGTTATTTGGAGTCCTAATAAATCATGAAAAACCAACTCGTTGCTTCTATCGCTGTTCTTCCCTTAACCGTTGCTGGTGTTATGGCTACTTCCAGTGCTGCCAATGCTTTCAGCTCTACTCAATTCAGCGGTGGTTTTGGTATCGACGGTCTAACGAGTGTTACCTTAACTAAAGATGCACTAGACTTTAATAATGAACCCTTCACTCCTGTGGCTCTGACAACTCAGGAAGGTGTTTTTGCTCCATTCCAAACTGCACAAATCCAGGAAGTCGTTAGCTTTAGTGGTGATATCTATGAAAATCCTTTCCTAGATTTCGGGACGAAAACTCCTTTTGAGGTGGCCATGGGTGATGTTGGGGAAATTACTGACGGAGCTAACGTCTTCATCTTAGAGAATGCTGAATATGATATTAAGCAAAGTGGTGCTAATATCGCTATTGATGTAGCACTTTTTGGCACCTTTGACATTGGTGGGGAAACAACGAAGGGGGCAGGTAACCTGACTTTCCAACAGAACAATATGACAGTTGATGAGGCTTGGGCTATTCTCAATTCTGGTGGTTCAATTGATGATATGGCTCTAAGTGGTGCTGTATTTACTGCTGTACCTGAACCTGCAACTCTCCTGGGTCTTGGTCTAGTTGGTGCAGCCTTAGTTGGTACTCGTCGTCGCCAAAATGGATAAGGTGTAAAAGAAAAGAAGGGTTATAGTCATTTCAATTAAGGTTGATACACTAAGATCTATCTGCAAGAAGGGGATCTGTAGGGGCAAATGGTTGTTTGCCCCTACAATCATATCTGAATCTTATTTGAATCAACTGCCCACCCTACCACGATCGCCAAGAATCTCAGAATAGGACAAAACTGGATGAAGCGCTGCTAAACAAGGGCCCCTCAGCCCCTTGCCTCAAGTAATTGGATAGGATTAGAAGATTTGCGATCGCATATAAGCCACGGGCAAAGTCACCAATTTCTTCGGTAAAGACACATAAGCGCGTTTGCTAAATACATCATAATCATTGCGTTCAATCGCTCCTAAAATCTGTTGATAGAGCATCAACGCTGACCAAACTGGCCATCGAGCATCCCGAATCAGATGCCGTACCCCCCGTTCTGCTTGTTTGTAGAACTTCCGCGCTCGTTGAATTTGAAAGCGCATAAACTCGCGCCAACGCTTGTCAATCACCCCGTTCAGTAAATCCTCTTCCGTATAGTCAAACAGAGCCAACTCTTCCAAGGGTAAATAAATTCTGCCGCGCTGAATATCTTCCCCCACATCCCGGAGAATATTTGTTAACTGGTTGGCAATACCTAGGGCTACTGCTTCTTCTATCGGTACATAGGGGCGATTATGCCAAGGAGCAACAGAACCGGACTCGTCTACGCCCATTACGCACGTAGACATTAACCCCACAGTTCCCGCAACTCGGTAACAGTACAAATACAGATCGTCAAATGTTTGATACCGACTTTGGAATAAATCCATTCGTTGCCCGGCAATCATATCGCGGAAGGGCTGAATGTCTAGGGGAAACTGGTGTAGGGCATCCACTAGGGCAACTTCTTCATCGGTGATGGCACGTCCGTCAAACACTTCTTCTAGGCGTTGTTCCCAATGGTCAAGGGTTTCTGGAGTGGTAATTTCACTTTCCTTACCATCTACCAATTCATCGGTATGCCGACACCAAGCATAAATGGCCCAGATGGCGCGGCGCTTGGATTCTGGCATCAATAGGGTTCCTAAATAGAAGGTTTTAGCGTAGGTTGCCGTAATTTGACGACAGAGTTCATAGGATTGTTCTAGGGAGACAAGCGGTCTCATGCGAGCAGGCTTCGGTAATTGCAGCATGGGTTACAGAGAGATTCGGCGGTGGGAAATTTAGAGTGCGGACTCAGATTTAGCCGGGGACTTTATTGGAGTTTCTCCTAATTCCTGACTTCTGACAATAGCTTGGGCGGTTAATTTGCCGGATAAGACGGCTCCTTCCATGCTGGCCAGGTAGCGCTGCATGGTGTAATCTCCAGTGAGATAGAAGTTGGGAATAGGAGTTTCTTGGGAAGGACGGTAATTTTGCCGCCCGGGGGTGGCTTTGTAGACTGAGCGGGGGGTTTTGACGACGTGGGATTTGAGCAATTTTGTCGGGTTGTCGCCCGTGAAATGTTGGGGAAATAGGGTTTTCAGTTCAGCTAAAGTGGCGGCGATAATTTCTTCATCGGATTTTGAGATCCAGTCTTTAGCGGGGGCTAGAACCAGTTCCAGCATGGAGCGGTCTGGGTTAGCGTACTCTTTGCAGGTGTTACTCATGTCTGCGTAGACACTGAGAAGGGGAGAGCGGGAAAAGAGCAGATGGTCAATGTCGGTGAGTTTGCGGTCAAACCACAGGTGCAGGTTGATGACGGGAACCCCTTCTAGTCCTTGGAGTTGCTGGAAGTAGGGCATGGTTCGCCAAGGTTGGGGCAGGATGGTTTTCAGGGGATCTATGGGCATGGCAGAAACGTAGACATCGGCGGTTAACTCTTCATCGGGTTGGCCGTCGAGTCCGCGCAGTAAAAAGCTGCCAACGCTGTAGTCGTCTTTGAGGAGGAATTGTTTGATGGGGGCGTTGAGTCGAACTTGGCCACCGCGATCGCTAATATAATCGACTAAAGGCTGGCACAGTCTTTCTGTGGGAGAGCCATCGAGGAAGGCCATTTTCGAGCCGTTTTTCTCCTGGAGAAATCGATTCAGAGCTGTGAGGATAATGGTGGCAGAAATTTCATCGGGGTTAATGAAGTTCAACGCTTTGGACATGGCGATAAAGACTTCAGTTTCAATGCGAGGCGGTACATTTTGTTTTTTGAGCCATTCACTAAAGGAATATTGATCCATTTCCTCTACATAGCTCTGTCCCTTAAGGATAGCTGGAAGCAGTCCGATGCCAAATTGGATTTTTTCACCCCAGGTGAGCATGTCGTTATTGCGGAGAATGGCAATTAGACCATTAATGGGAGCAGGGAGATCAGGAAAGTCAAACCGGGAGTAGGTTCCGGGTTTTTCCGGCTGGTTGAAGATCATCGTGTGCTGTTTCCATTGCAAACGGTCTTCAATGTCGAGTTCTTTGAATAATTGCAGCATATTGGGATAAGCCCCAAAAAAGATGTGCAATCCGGTTTCGTACCAGTCCCCGTCTTCGTCTTTCCAGGCGGCTACTTTTCCTCCTAGGACATCCCGACGCTCTAGGACAATGGGGGTGTGACCCGCATCGGTGAGGTATTTGGCGCAGGAGAGTCCTGCTAATCCAGCTCCAGCGATCGCAACTCGCATTTAGTTTCTTTTTCGCTCTGTAACATTTCTTAGTATTCTACACCAGTCTGCCCAGAGTTCTCACTTTTTGATCGAAGATCCCCATAAATCTCGATTCCGGGAGCCAAAACGACAGATGAGCAAAGTTGCCAGTTTACCAGGTGTCTCTAGTCTGACGCATAGGGACAGCGCAGCAGAGACCAAGTTACCCATTCCCTATTCCCTATTCCCTATTCCCTAGCGGGAAGCGCTTTGTGCGCTTTACGGACTAGCACAACCGGGATAGATCGAGTTCGAGCATTTCCTTATGGTGTAAAGCATAGGGGAAGTTAACGCGCTGCTTACTTCACGCGATCGTTTTTCCCACCCATGATTTTTCATTCATCACCTCATCTGGAGTGGCGGCTGACCTATGTATTTAACTAGCGTTTTCTTAACTCAAAATCCTAAAGTGTTAACGACCCCTTGGTTCTGGAAAGCCTTGATTTCCATGGGTAAAGGTTGGGTCTTATTTTGTCAATATTCTTGGCTGATTTCGCCCCTGAAGTGTCTTTTGGCGAGTTAGTTTTCAATCCTTATAGGGATTTAAGAGCATTTCAAGGGTTAAAATGAGAAAAAGTTGTATCGAAAGAGAAAACTTTTGTGAGCGTCAGAGTTAGAATCGCACCGAGTCCCACCGGAAACCTCCATATTGGTACAGCACGGACGGCTGTATTTAACTGGTTATTCGCCCGACACTTGGGAGGGCAGTTTATTCTCAGAATTGAAGATACGGATTTAGAGCGATCGCGCCCCGAATACACCGATAATATCCTCGAAGGCCTCAATTGGCTAGGTTTAACTTGGGATGAAGGGCCATTTTATCAGTCCCAACGGCTCGATCTCTATAAACAAGCCGTGCAAACCTTACTCGACAAAGGATTAGCCTATCGCTGCTATTGCACTCCCGAAGAACTCAACGACATGCGAGCCAAGCAAAAAGCCGCCGGACTTGCTCCTCGCTATGATAACCGCCATCGCAATTTGACGGCAGACGAACAAGCTGCCTTTGAAGCCGAAGGTCGTAAACCCGTAATTCGCTTTAAGATAGACGGCGATCGTAGCATTGTCTGGAAAGATTTAGTTCGAGGAACCGTCAGTTGGAAAGCCAGCGACTTAGGTGGAGATATGGTGGTTGCTCGTGCTGCTGAAGCCGGAGGAGTCGGTCAACCCCTCTATAATTTAGCCGTAGTCGTTGATGATATGGATATGACCATCACCCATGTCATTCGCGGTGAAGACCATATCGCCAATACCGCCAAACAGATTTTACTCTACGAAGCCTTGGGGGGACAGGTTCCCGAATTTGCCCACACGCCCCTAATCTTAAATCAAGAAGGACGCAAACTCTCCAAGCGTGATGGTGTAACCTCCATTTCCGATTTCCGTAAGATGGGTTATATTGCTCCTGGTTTAGCCAATTATATGACCCTGTTGGGTTGGACAGCTCCCGATGCGACGCAGGAAATCTTTACCCTAGACGAAGCCGCCCAAACCTTTACGTTCGATCGCGTCAATCAAGCTGGTGCTAAATTTGATTGGGATAAACTTAACTGGATTAATAGCCAATATCTCCATCATCTTCCCATCCCTGAATTAACCGATCTGATCCTTCCGGTTTGGCAAGAAGCTGGTTTTGCCACAGACTCAGAAGAACGCTCCTGGTTAGAACAAATTGTTGCTTTAATTGGCCCCAGTTTAACCCGTTTGCCGGAAGCCGTGGAATTGGCGCAAATGTTCTTTACTGAAGAGATTAACTTTTCAGAAGAAGCAACGGAACAACTGCAAAAAGAAGGCGTAAAAGAGATTTTAGAATCCCTTTTAGCCACAGTCGAAGGTCATTCCCTGAGCGAAGTCGAAGGGCAAAGCGCGACTGAAGACACCCTCAAAGATGCCATTAAAGCCGTCACCAAAGCAAAAAAGGTGAAAAAAGGCTTAGTCATGCGGAGTCTACGCGCAGCCTTAACCGGTGAAGTCCACGGCCCCGACTTGATCCAATCTTGGTTACTCTGGAATCAGAAAGGACAAGATGGCGATCGGATCAAACAATCCCTGAACACCCTGTAGTTGTTGCGCTTCAGCGCTCCGAACATTTTAGCGCTGAAGCGCAACA